>NZ_JBJJLN010000043.1:0-40108 GCF_046230725.1 Pseudomonas sp. KCJK9000
CTTCAAGATCGTCAACACAGGGCCTCTAGAGTCCGTTGTTGATACCATGTTCGCAGCCTCAATCAGCTTGCCCAGCTCTGCGCCGGAGTAATGACTGGTGATGCTGCCGTTCTTGTGCCCGAGCAGTGATTTCCGATCTTCCTCAGTAACGCCTGCTGCCCGCAATCGTCGACCGAAGGTGTGCTTCAAATCGTGAATCCTGATCGAGGCATATCCGGGGTGAGCGGGGCGAAGGTTTTCCTCCTGCCAGAGTTTCGCCGCTCTCACCCGTGCCTTCTTCCATGCCGAATCGTTCATGCGGTGCATCGCAGTACCGTTGTATGGGAACACCCATTCCTTGCTGATCCCCCGCTGCCTTTCAATGATCGACTTAGCCACGGTGTTCAGCACCACTAGGCGCTCGTCGCCATTCTTTACGCCCGACCGGGCGTGTCTCCCGCCGAAGTCAGCGGGGATCAGGAAAACACTGGTTCCCAGTTCCGGCACCGATATCTCCCAATCCCACCTCAGCTTGCATACCTCTTGCTCCCGGCAGCCTGTGTTCACTTTGAACAGGGCCATCGTTTGCAGGTGACCAGGCAATTCGTTGAACAGGATCGATTGCTCTTCCCATGACATTGGGTAGGGCTTACGGCTCGACTTCCTCTCCTCGAGCTTTTTCAGCATTGGTACGCTGTCCAGCCAAGGCCTGCGATCATCATCCCGCCATTTTCGCGCGCAGAGGGTAAGAACCCGAATTGCACGCTCGATCGCAATGTTGATCGTCCGGTTGCTCACGGCCTTTTCGATCGTGCCGTCATCCCGGACCTTCTCTGTCTGCCGGTCCTTGATGAACGGCTCCAGAGCCTGATCGTCAATATGCGTAAGCGGCAGGTGGCCCAGGTACGGGTGAAGCTGCTTCATGCACAAGGCGGTCAGGTGTATCGAGGGCTGATCCTTGACCTCAAGGAGGTAGCGCATTGCTGCCTCCTCCCAAGTGCGCACTTGCCGAACGCCGTATACCTTCCTTTGACGCAGCTGCTCGAGCTTGTGAATCAGGTACTGCTCTGCTTCTTCCCGGTCACCAGTTCCAGTACTCTCTCGAATTCGCTCCCCTTTGTAGACTTTGTCGATTTGCCAGACACCGCCCTTCTCATAGAGGCCGGTGATCGTTTTTCGCGCCATGTATCATCTCCTCGGCGCTCGCTGCGGGGCCGATTGTTGTCCTGTCCGGTGGCTTTTTCAATTGCCTTGGCTTCGATGTAGGCATCTGCCCACTCATCAAGCTCCTGGCGGTCGAAGGCCACGCCCTGCTTGCCAATCGGAAACTCGCGCACGTTCGGCCTGACCGTTTTGTTGAATTCATCCCGGCACATGCCGAGGTACCCAGGCGCATCGCCGAACCGGATGAACCGCGGCTGAATGCTTGAGGGCTTCGCTGCTGTGGCATTAGCCATGTGTGTCTCCACGCCGCCGGTGGCGGCAGGTTGGTGGTCAGGCCAGGTCAGCCAGGGCGAACACGATCCCGCGGCAGTAGGGCTCGCCATCCTCGACCACTTCGAAAGTGGCGTGTGGGATGTCGGTCTTGTAGGTCCAGCTGTAGCCCTCTTCCTTGCACCAGCAGGCCTCGATCGGCATGGCATTGGCCTTGCGCTGGTAGTACTTCATGCCCCCCTCGCTGTCGCGATCATCGAGGCAATCAGGGTCGGGAAGAGGGCCATCCTGATCGACATAGGCATAGCCGCCGTCGTAGCAGCCAATCTCTTCCCGACGGGCGCCGTAGAATTCCATCAGGTCGTCGCTTGCCCCGCAGAGGATCACCAGGCCTGCGCTCTGTGCTGCGACGATCAGCGCGCCGGGGATGCGGGTAGGGTATTCGAGGCCGTTCAGTTGGGCGGCCAGTTCTTCTTTCGTCATGGCAATAGCTCTCCATCCCGCGCATGTCGGCGGGCTTAAGTAGTTGGGGGAGGGGTTACTTCTTCTTGAGGTCGGCTTTGCGCTTGCGCTCGGCCCGGACGAATTCTTTGGACGTGCTGGCAAGTCCGCCGACCACGTCCTCGGGCATGAGCGCGTTATTGCAGTGAGGGCATAGAGGAGCCATGGTCGTGCTGCGCCATGCGTCGTCCATCGCTTTTGCTGCGCGACTGCGGAGCTGGAACTTCTCGGCCTGGGCTAGTTCTTCGGCTCGACGGTTGAGCTTGCTTACTGCTGCTCCGTATTGCTCGACCAGGTAGATGAACGCATCGAAGGCCTCAACCTCTGTCTCGCAGTCGCTGCACCAGACACGCCGCTCCTTCTCGTCGTAGACCATCTTGCGGTGCCGACACGAGGCCCTGGGGCGGCGGGTAAGGCCGCGAGCAACCCGGATGTCTTCGATCTGCACGACCTTCACGCCGAACGACCAGTCTTGCGGATCGATCGGTGCGTCGCTCATCGCGGCCCCCTGTAGATCAGGTGGGCCATGTAGGCGAGGGCGATCATGCCGCCTCCTGAAGGCCGACTGGCTCGGCTCCATCGGCAAGCAGAATCCGCATACCGATCTGCTTGGCAATGTGCACCTCCAGGCGAGCGCCCCGTGATCTTGACCAGCCAGGCAGCAGCATCATCGCTTCGCAGGTCGAGAGCCGTCCTATATCGAACCGCAGGTAGTCCGCCCACTCTGCGCCATCAACGTGGCCGTGCTCGGCAGGGTTTTCAACGTGCCAGCCATCGGCACGCATGGTTGCGGCCATAGCATGGAAGGCCGGGAAGTTGAACTCAGGCAGTCCCGTCATGGGGCCGGCGATGTAGACACGGTTTGCGCGGTCTTCGGTGAGAAGCACGGTCCGCTCGGCGGCGGTTACATTCGATTCAGTCACAGCTGATACCTCTCATCAATCCAGCGCCCAGGCGCCAGTGCGGGTGTAGATTCGGGTTGTGTTTCGTGCGGGGAGAGCTGGCGCTGGTTGCCGGCCTGCAGCTTGCACGGTTTCGTCTCGCGCCCTACAAACATGCCCACACAGAAGGTCTGCGCCAGGATGGCTACGACGGCAAACGTGTAGAAGAAAAGCTGGGATCGCTTCATGGCGTCACCACCCGGCGACCCCACCAGCATGATGGCCCGTCGTCGGTGTCGTAGATGGCCAGGCAGAACCAGCCTTCACCATCTGGCTTGCTGGGTTCCCAGTAGCTGCAATCGGGGTCGCCAGACTCGAAGTAGCGTTCTGCGATGTCCTCTGGTGCGTCGGTTTCGAGTTCGGCTCGGGCCACCTCAAGTCCCTGCTGGGCGACCCAAGCCTTGCTTTTCTCGACGTCGCCCTCGTCGAAATCGGGCAAGTCAGGGTGCTGAAACATCCCGTATTCGTCACGGCGCACAACTGCGGGCTTGATCAGGCTCTGGCGGTCGAGGCGTTCGATCTCAGCAAGGATCAGTGCACCAGCTCTCACCAGGTCGCGGCGGCGATCTTCGCTTGGCTTGAATGTCTCCGGCGCCCACGGCCAATCTGTGCTCATGGTGCGAGGCTGACCTGCCAGACTTGCGTATACGCTCGCCGCCCTGGCCAGTTCGCCATTGGTGTAACCGTCATCGCGATACAGCGAATAGCCTTTGTTGCTGACCTGCCGCTGGCGCTCGAGCACGACATCCTGCGCCGCGCGGTTGAGGGTGATTCCACTTTTCTCGGACACGGGGATTCCTTGGCCGCCATATCGCGGCAGTGAATAGAGGGGAGAGGGGTTACAGCGAAAAGAGTACGGATGTACTCCTTCAGGGTTCGTCGTACTCAGCCGGGGGCGTGTGCACGATGCTGATTAACTTCGGGTCGTGGGTTGGCGCGCTCGGATCTGCGCTGGCGAATGGTCGCAGCATATTGGCCATGCGCAGTTCAATGTCATAGCCAAGCGACACCGAATCCTCTTGAGCATCCATGGTCAGCTCAATGTCACGTAGCAGCGCCTGCGCCTCGGCCAGCTGGGCGCGCAGCTGCCCGCGTTCGTCAATCAAACGAGCGGCATGCTTGCGGTGGTTTTTGCGCAGCCGCTCAACCTCGGCAGGGTCGGCGTGGGTGTAGAGTGGCCCCAGCTTGGCGATTTCGTCTAGGCAGGCGTTCCATGCAGAATTTTTAGCATTCTGCATAGGAGAGTTCCCTTTTTTATGAGCTTTTCGCGCAGGCAGCGCCACCGGCTCGCACTGGTGCTGCTGGGCTGGCTTGGCCAAGACATCGCGCAAGGCGTCATGTGGTATGCCGAAACCCGCCTCGAAGCACGGCTGCATGGCTTGCTCCACAAGTTCTCGCTTGACGCTGACCATCTCTGTGTTGCTGGATCGGTTTTCTGTGGGCATGGATAACTCCGTTTCAGGCTGCTTTCGATTCAGGCTGCCAGTCGGACCACCCGATCCTTGGCATCTTGGTCTTGGGGTTCATGATGGGATTGCCCTTGGCGTCAGTCATCGCGCAACGGGCCCGAATGCGCAGGTCTCGGCAATCGCCGGAACGCTTGGCCAGGTCGATGAACTGTTGGGCGTACTGGGGGGGCGTCGAACATGTTACTGAGCTACTTCACCGTCTCGCCGCTCATGAGCTTTTCGACGTACTTCGCCACTGCCTCCTCCCACTGAGCGGGCGTCAGCTGGATCGAGGGCCCACCCGGCTTTCCAGGCTTTCTGGTTTTTACGCGCTTCTTGGCCTCGGCCAGCGCTACGTCACGGGTCATGCCGAACACTGCGAATGTGCTCATGGTGATCTCCAGGCAGGCGCCGCCCTCGCCGGGGAGGCGTTATCGTTGAATAGGGGAAGGCGCTGGCGGGCAGCGCCGGTGGGTCAGGGGCGGTTGTCGTGATCGCAGTGGCGGCAGTCTTCGTAGCTGGGCGAAGGCACGAATCGGCCACAGCCGCCGCAGTTCTGTATGCTTGCTGACTGCCGTCGCTTTGCCTTTGGCAGCACAATGCCAGTGCCCATCAGGGCCTCTTTGATATTCACGTCCCGCTTGTGCACCAGGCGGCGGACCTTGGCTTCGAGGTAAGCCACTGGCCAGATCACTGCCTCCTCTGGTGTGTTGCCGATCGCCTGGGCAGCCTCAAAAGTGAGGCGGTGGGCTTTCTCGAATCGGTAGGTATGGCCAATGGGCCAGCGCGCCAAGGCGATGTCATTACCGTTCCAGTGGCCAGGGATCTGCAAGACAACGGTGCATCCTGGGCTCAGCTGGTCGCGGGCCTCGTCCAGGCTGATGTACTGATGGTCTACACCGAGGTGTGCGCGGGCGTCGACGTAGTCCTTCGGCCATGGAATGTCGGTATCGCGGTGGCTGCAGGCCTGCTCCTGGGTGAAAAGCTCGGCCTTGTCGAGGCTGGTGGTGTACCCGCCGCCCAAAGCCCAGAACATCAGACCATCGCCAACATCGGTGCGACTGTCCTGCAGGTAGAACTGGGTCATGGCTTTCTCCATGCATGCGCCGCCCTCCGTGGCCGGATGCGGCATGGTGGCAATTTGTTTTGGGATGGGGTATTACGGGTGACTGGCATGGGGCCGGGATTAAGGAATGCTATGGCCGATATATTTTTGGATGACGTCCGTGGGTACTGGAGAGATCTGGCGGCCCCTGCTTTCCACGAATTCTGGACGGAGTATCAACGCGACGGTGAATTCTCAGGCGATCGCGTCATCCTTGTGTATCGCAGATTGATTGCAGCGGCGTTCTTCTTGAATCACCTTGCTGACAAAGCTGCCACCCTTCAAGGGCTAACTCATCCTCTCCAGCTGATAAACCTCGTCAAAATCCAGAACCCTGATTTCGCGAAAGAGATGGATGCTTGCCGTAATTTTGTGAACGACGCGAAGCACGAAATGAAACGTATCCAAGAAGCATCTCTCAGATCGCGGCAGCCTGATTTCGATGACGACGGTGAGGGGAAGGTGCTTCAATTTTACATGCTGTCGGCTGACGGCAGTGAACTGTATGACCTCTGCCTCACTGTGTGCGCAGTTTGGCGTTTCTGGATTTCGTACTTTGACGGGTCCTCCGAAGTAAATTTCCGGGAGGCTATCTCTCAACGTTCGGGTGCTAACACCTCATCGCCCGGGTCCTGCTGAATCATCAGCATGCTCTTCCGGTCGAAGGCCACGGCCAGGCGCGGCGATATGCTGATCTCGTGCCGCGGCGGGGTGACAAACTTCGCCGCGTGCAGCCTGCCCAGCGCGCGGATGCCGTGAATCAGCGCCTCGATCATCTGGCTGTATGTAGCGTCAGCCCAGCCGCAGATCGCTCGCAGGTGCTGTCCGGTTCGCTTCCTGGCTGAAAGCCGCAGCGGCTCAGTGCGCTCCACATCGCGGTGAGCTTCGATTTCGTGGCGCGCAATCCTGAACAGCGCGTGATGCCCAAGCGCTTCGATGTGATGAATCATCAGCGTCATCGCCTCGCCCTGTTCCTCGATCCCGGCCCACTCCATCAGCTCAAGCAGGGCCTGTTTAGTCCCTGGTCGAACCTTCAAGCGCAGGTCTTCTTCCTGCAGCCTGGCGGCTTTGGCGCGGCGCTTCTCGTCGCGCGCCTGCTGAGACATCGCCATACGGCACCTCCTTTATTCCGCTGGGCGGGATGTGTAGATGCAGCTGGCGGCGACGCTGCTGCGTGAGCTTCTGGATGCGTCTCATGGGTGGCACACCTCAATGGGCGTTTTCTTCGTCGAGCCAGACGGCATGACCACCAGTAGACGCTTGTTTCCTCGGTACACGCCCCAAGGCTGACCAGTGGATCTGGCCATGGCCGCCGCGTACTTCACGGCGGGCACAGGCTGAGACATGGTGGCGATCATGCGCCCGCCAGGTGGTGGAGCGGGGCGAACGGAATGTCATCGTCGAAGTTATCCGGCGGCGCCGACTGCTGGCTCTGCTGCCCGTAGTTGTCATTCGCGTTGTAGTTGTGCTGCTGGCGAGGCTGCTGACGCTGTTGCCGCTGCTGTTGAGGGGGGCGCTGTTGTTGATGTTGGCCGCCGCCTTGGTTGTCAGGCCGGCCGCCAAGAAGCTGCAGGGTGCCGCCTATGTCGACGTTCACCTCCGTGGCGTATCGCTTGATTCCGTCCTGCTCCCATTCGCGGGTCTTGAGCTTGCCTTCGATGTAGCACTGCGAGCCTTTACGCAGATACTCACCTGCGATTTCTGCGACCTTCCCGAACAGCACCACCCGGTGCCATTCGGTCTTCTCCACCTTTTGGCCGGTCTGCCGATCATTCCAGGACTCGCTGGTAGCCAAGCTGACGTTGGCAACGGCGGTACCATTCGGCAAATAGCGGATTTCCGGGTCCCGGCCACACGTGCCGACCAGGATGACTTTATTGATGCCTCTCATGCCGCTTTGCTCCTGAGCTGTTTTTCGAAGCCGTCGACCAGCAGCTTGAATTCCCAAAGGTCCTGCTCGAGCTGTTCGATGTAGTCGTCATCGCGCTTGAACTCACGCCACCAGAGCTGGCGGCCAACGGGCTTTAGAAGGGGGCAGTACATCCCGATGTGCCACCACTTCCGGCCTGTGATCCACATGCAGCCCTGCACCTGGTCGATAACGTCGCTGGCGTCGTTGTCGATGTGGAAGGCGCGGAGCTTGTCCGGGGCCAGGAAGCACTTGTACTCGCTGCCGCCGTCCTCACCGATGAAGCCGTCCGCGCTGGCGCCGAACGAACCGTCGTCCGTTTTCACCAGGCCGACCTGCGTGACGATCAGGCCGGTCTGGATTTCATGCTCCATCCGGGCTTCCGGCTCAAGCTCATGGCCGCGGCGCATCTGCCAGGTCTCGAACCCACCATCGAGCGGCGCGCCACCGATGCGCTCGACCGCAAGCTCGAAGGCGTAGGTGAGGGCGGCATTAGATGGCTCCCCGACCTTTTCCCCATCGAGCGCCCTCTGAACCACCTCTGCCTTCGGCCCTGCCTTGTATCCGGCAAGGTCGCGCGCCCTGGTCTCGCTGTGCCCGGCCAGGATGGCGTCGACGTAGGTGCGCTGCTGGGAGGTGAGCCCGTTCACTTTGGAGCGGGCAGTGCTGAACATGCTGGCGGTGATAACGCCGGCGCGGGCCTGCAGCCATTCGGGCGAGCCTTGGGTGCAATTGACGACGATCATGGGGTGGCCTCCAGTACTGTTTTCCGCTTGGTAACGGCGATCTTCACCGCGTCATATCCGGCTTTGTCGCCGCTGGCCTGCATGACCTTTACGGATGCCTGCCACACATCCTTGAGCTCGTCTGGCGTGGCGGCAGCTTCGACCTGGGCAAGGATGTCGTTCACCGCCTGGGCCCGCATTTCTGCCGTTTCGGAGCCATCCGACGATTGCGCGTCATCGTCCCGGACGTCGCCGGTTGTGATGTTCAGCAAGGCGCACATCACGTAGCGCTTGCCATAGGTGGTGGACGAACCGACCGCCTGAACATCGTTCCGGCCTTTGCCGATATCGGCCGGCAGGGTCATGGTTGTCTGCTCGCGGTGGCCGTCGCGGTGCATCAGGATGCCGGTGACGCTGATCGACTTGTCCTGGTTCTCTACCTTGAAGGTGATTGCGAACCCGTGCCGCTGCATGATGGGCTTGACCACCCGGGTGATGTCGTCGAGCGTTGCGTAGGCATTGCCGGTGTGTAGGTTCACCGCCGCTTCGAACACGGTCGGGATCTCGCACTGCATCTGAGCCATGCCGGCGTTGAATGCTGCCTCGGCTGTCTTGGCCTGCATGCGCTCATGCATGGCCAGGAGGCGCTCCATCTTCTCGATGTCGCAGGTTGGATCGGCGGCCGCACGACTGATGACCGCCATGATGCTGTTGTCGACGGGGCCGGGCGCAGCCACTGCCTGGCGGCGCTGCTCCGGCACAATGATTGCGCTGGTCATGGTCTGTGCCTCAGTAGGTGATGGCGATGTTCGGGATCTTGCGCTGGGCGATCAGGGTGATTGCCTGCTTGGCGCATTCTTCGGTCATGCCGCCAGCCACAAAGGCCTCCAGGGCGGCTCGGTTGATGCTGGCCCGGTGCGCCTTGTCAGCCTCGCGGGCTTCTTGCTGACGAAGGATCTCAGCGGCAGCTGCATCGGCCCGGCGGCGTTCTTCCTGGCGAGCTTGCTCGGCGGCTTCTACAGCCCGGCGGGCGGCGGCCTGGCGCTCTTGCTCTGCACGCTGCTCGACGGCAATGCGGTCGGCCTCGGCCTGAACCCGGGCGCGCTCGGCTTGCTCGGCCTGCAACTTGAGCTGCAGGCGCTGGTTCTCGGCTTCGCGTTCTTGCGCAGCGGCCTGGTCAAGCAGTTCCTGCTCGCGGCGGGCTGCCGCTTCGCGTTCCGCTTGTTGCTGCTGGGCTACGCGCTGGCGCTCAGCCTCGACTGCGGCCTCTTGTGCCGCTCGAATACGGTCCTGCTCGGCGCGCTCTTCAGCTTCGCGGCGCAGCCGGGTCAGTTCGGCTTGCTCGGCTTCGAACTGCTCGCGCTTCTGGAGCGCTGCCCGCAGGGTGGAAAGCACCTTGTCCTTGGCGTTTGCCGCCTCGGCCTCGAACTCTTCCCAGTGAGCGCCAAGCTGCATGCCTTCAGCCTCGGCGATCAGGCCTTTGATGTGCAGAGAGCTCAGCTCACCAAGGTCATCGGCCAGGGTCTTCAGCCAGTTCAGGCGGTCGTTGTGGCGATCAATCCGCGCATCCTCCGCGGCTTCCCATTCGGTGAGCGGCCGGCGTGTCTCGTCCCGCAGCGTGTCCATCTTGGTCACGAACTCGCGCAGTTCGGCCTCGACCACCTTCGGCATTTCCTTGAGCCGGCGCAGGTAGTCGCGGCCCGGTTTCTCGACAGCGGCCTTCGACTTGCTGACCTTGGCGGCAAGGCTGGCGATGCGCTCGCGTCCCTTGCGGGTGGTCAGATCGGGGACTTCGCCTTCGATCTCGCCCTTCACCAGTTCGATGAATTGCTGCAGGCCGCCGGCCACGTAGATGGCCGGGGCGTTCGCCTCGCTGATCTCTTCGATCGTGATCAGTTTCTGTTCTGCGGACATTGGAAAACCTCGCGCCTGGCCGGCGCCGTCAGTTGAAAAGGAAAATGCCAGGTCACCCAGGCACGGAGGTACGCTCCAGGCCCTGGCTGCGGTGGATGATTGCGCGCTCTCGCCGCTTACGCTCCCGATGGGTACGGTTATCCCGAAGGGCCGCCGTGCTCGGCTACGTGATTCAGGAAGTGATGCTGACCGCCAAGGCGCTGGCGAGCATGAAGAAGGTGCAGGCGAAGAGCATGGAGAAGGAGCCGCGCCAGAACGCCATGCGTCTGGCCTGCTGGCGGCTCACGTGCGGACCTCGTAGGCCAGGGTGCACATGCCGCAAAGGTAGGCCCGGCCCGACCAAGCCGCCGGGTTCTCGATGTGAGCCAGGCGCGCCTGATTCATGGCGTCCTCCATGGTCAGGCCCTTGAACACCATCAGGATGCGGTCATCTGGCACGGCCTGGGAAACCTCGGCCACCTGGTCGTCGATGATCGACGGGAAGATCGGCGTAGTCATGCAACCTCCTTGCGCCCGTCAACGATCTTGTTGAGGCGCCCGCAGTAGTGGTTGAACTCTTCGATGGTGATGCGCTGGTCGGCCATCATTTCGGTGAGCTGCTTCTGGATCATCACGGACCAGCTGACCGGGGTTGATGGGTCGGCCAGGGCATCCAATTCGTTGTCGAGCAGGACGTGCGGGCTCATGGCTCGTTGTCCTGATCTGCGTCGTGCTGAACGCCTTGCTCGGCATAGCCTTCGAGCATCGACTCGGCGATCTCGAAGAGCTTTCCGCCGACGTGGTCGCTTGGGCCGAGGATGTCAGGGACCATGCTCTTCACCGGGCCGCCGGCCTGTGCCTGGAGCAGAAGGAGTGCCAGGGCGTTGATGTCGTCTTTCTCAGCCTCTTGCAGAGCGCGAAGATGCTCGGCCAGCTTGGCCACGAACTGGTCCTGGCGTACGCCAACAGGTCCGCCGAAGCGCTGCGGGATCAGAACATCGCAGCCGCCGACCAAGCTCTCTGCGTTGCTCTCGATCCAGTTCTGCGCCGCTTCCTGATACGCCGAGTCGTCATCCGGCTCAGCATGGTCGTACTGCCATTGTGCTGCTCGAAGTGCGCCCATGGTCGCCTCCAGGTGGTGGGTTAATTGGTGAAAGCGGCCAGCTGCAGCGCCTTCATGCGCTTAGCCTTGCGCGCCTTGCGCTGGGCTAGAGTCTCGAAGCGGCTTCGCTTTTCGGTGCGCTGAGGATTTTTCGAATACATGACGCATCTCCAGTGGATTCCCAAAGCACCCGGTCGCCCAGGTGCTTCAGTGAATCGCCGGTCATGCAGCGCGAGCCAGTTCCGCCTGTGCCTGCAGCTCGGTTACAGCCTCGGCCGGCGTGCAGCCTTCGGCGTAGAGGTCGTGCAGGTCGCTTTCTTCCCGAGAGCCAAGGGATACCTGGTGATCGAGCAGTGCGGATGCCTTGTCGATCCAGCGGTAGTAGGTGCGTTCTTCAGCGCCGGCGCGGCATTCATCAGCCGCCATGGTTGCCATGTTGAACATCGTGAATCTCTCAGGTTGATTTTCCGGATGCCCCTCGCAAGAAGGGCACCGAGAAAATCTGGTGTAGCGGTCACTCCAATCGCCTATAGATGCCCTTTTTGCTGGACCTTTCAGGGAGACGGTTTGGAGAGCAACCCTCAGTCCGTCTTGCGCGGCCAACCCTGTGTTCCTGGCTGACTGGCGTTCGTCGTGACGTTGAGCAGGCGAAGGTTCACTTCGCAGTAGCCAGTTCCAGAGCTGGCATGGGGATCGAATTTATTGCTCGCGCTGTACCGTTGCCGGGATCGATCCGCGAGGTTCCCATCGATGTGTAAAGAGCAGTGAGGTTTGAGGGCCTCCGCAGCCCCTTGTGAGTGACTGCGTGAAATAAAAGTAGCACTGCTGTTATTGGTCAGTCAACAGCAGTGCTAATAATTTTCTTCCGCACACAGCAAGCCCGGCGCTACCGATCAAGGGCAGTCTCTATGGTGGCGATTTGATACACTCTCGCCGGTCATATAAGGAGCTTGGGAAATGAAAAGGGCCGTTGTTGCATTGACTCTTGGGTTGTCGCTTGCTGGCTGCGGGAATGCCGACAGGGAGAAGGCTGAACAGCTTCAAGGAGAGGTGAGCAAGCTGCAGTCTGAGATCGCCACACTCAAGGCGGAACTGGATGCTGAAAAGCATGGAGCTCAAAGATTGCTGGCGCGAGCGAAGGACGCCAAGGCCGCAGGGAATAACGCTTCTGCCAAATCAGACCTGCATGACCTGATCGCGCATCATCCAGAAAAACCAGAGGCGGCAACGGCAAAAGCTATCCTCGATGCCATTGAGCGCGAGGAAAAGGCAGCGGAAATCGAAAGGCTGGCAGCTGAGAAAAAGAAAGCAGAGGAGGCAAGGGAAGCCCTGGCGAAGCTGGACAAGAACCTCAAGAAAAATACCGATGAGATCAAAGGGATAACCTGGGTTTCCCACAAGTCCATCCCTACGCTCGACACCTACATGTCACTGTACTTCGGGCTGGAAGGTGAGAACTCCAGGGTTATGCCGCTGAGGCTGAAGCTCCAATATCACTCTGACAGTTGGCTATTTGTCCAGAGCGTCACGATCAAGGCTGACGATCAGACCTTCCAGCTAGGGAGCCAAGACTTCGAGCGAGACAACGGCTACGGCGGAATTTGGGAGTGGTCGGACACCGTTGCCGAGAACAAGGCCATGCTGAGAAAAATTGCAGACGCCAAAAAGGTGACCATCAGGTTCGACGGGAAGCAGTATTACAACGACTTCATCCTGCCGGATTCTCAAAAGCGCGCCATCAAAGAAATGATCTTGGCATGGGAGCGCTACGGCGGTAAGGCTTGATGTGTGTCCACAAAAAAGCCCGCGCTAGGCGGGCTTCATTGGCGTGGCCGGATCACTCGTCAGGACTTGGCTTGGCGATGAAGTCCTTCGGGATGTATGGAACCTTGGTCACCTTTCCGTCCTTCGTCTCAAACGACACGGACTTCGCGCCGCCGAAGGCAGTCGCATGGCTGTAGATCCACATTTGACCTTCCTCCCTGGATGTGACCATGTAGGGGTTGCCCATGATCTCGTAGAGCTGATCCTCGGTCATACCGACCTTGACCTGGCTGGCCTGGCCAAAGGTGAATGGGGTGCCTGCGCATCCAGCCAGGACGATGACTACAGCAGCGAGAAGGAATCGGTGGATGTAGTGAAGCATGGCGACCTCCCTGTGAAATGAGCCACCATCCTATCACTATGGCTATCCGCCATCACTCAGACAAAGAAAAGCCCGCACTGTTATGCGGGCTAACGTAGGGAATCGGATGAGCCTTCACTGTGCATAGTAGGGCGTGAAAAAAGCGTGAAGGCATGAAAAATCCCGCTCAGGACGGGCCTTGAGCTTACAGCTGATATCGGGTTAGCGACCGTCGTCGTAATAAAGATCGCAGAAGAGAGAATGCTGCTCTTGGAGAGTGCGCTGCACGTCAACAGCGGCAACCTTCAGGTCGTATGGTCCTACTACAACGACAGGTGCTTCGGACTTACCTAAGGGCAAGTCCTGTGCCTTGAGGTTGCCCAGTGTCGTCGCGTAATCATCACCAGGTCGACAAGGTACGCGCACAGTCCATCCCTTCGAGGGTGCCTGTCGCTCAGCTGCCGGAACGTCGGCCTGGCAGTGCTTGCATTTGATTGCAGCGTGTTTGATCGGCTCGGCACAGAAAGGGCAGGGCCTTGAGTCGTTCGCCTCCATGAGGCTCGCGAGCTGTTCGCTGCTCAGCTGCTTCTTGCCACCGAAGATCATCATGAGCAGGCCAGCCAACGCGATCAGAGCCCCAATGATCAGGTAATTCTGCTGCTGGGCCATGAGACCTATGTTGTTTACCCTTCTGCCCATTCCTGTTGAAACAGAAACGTCCATAGCCATGGCGCCGATCACAACGATCAAGCCTACGATCAACGCCAGAATTCCAAAGCCCCGCATGGCATCCCTCCCAGATAAATGAGCCGCCATGCTACCACTAAGGCAATTCGCCATCACGCAGACATGAAAAAGCCCGCGGAGGCGGGCTTCATCATGTTGGCGATGCAGTGGAGGCATCTACTCTGGAGGGTTTCGACGCTCCACCCCAACAACAATCGCTTGCTTAATTGCTCCATCAAGAACCTTGGCGTTGATGCTCAAGAAAACAGTCGTTCGCTCCCACTCAGCGTACTGGAGAACGTCCTTTTTTTCTTCGTCAAGCGAGGTGTCTTCTACGACGGCCTCAAACTCCTCGGTAGAGCGATGCTTCCTGATCTTGACCTTGAACTCGTCTGGGTTTGATGAGTCAACCCGCACGATTCGATAAAAACCATCAAGTCGTTTTTCTACCGCTTTTCTTCGCGCATTGGTCACAAGCTCTTGGGCGACGTCACCAGTAACCGTAACTCCGCTCACAGTGGCCTCGTCAGCAGTCGCAAAGCCTTTGAGCATCTCATTTCGAGTGTCGTAAACCTGCCGGCTCACACTCTCAAGGCGAGGCTGCGAGACCAGTAGTCGATTTAACACCTCAAGCCTTGCCGTCTCCTGCTTCGACAGTGCCTCAATGGTGGAGAGCGAGTCTCTTTGCTCTTCTGTTTTGGCCTCTGCCGCCCTGACGTCCTTACGATAATTGAGATAGGCAGCATATGAGGTTTTGCCCGCCCATAGCACCCCTAGCCCCAAGATCGTTACGACCATTAATTCCGGTGGCATTGTCTCTCCAGCCTTCTCGGCAAACTTGATTAGGACGTCTTGGAAGTCAACCTCGAAGATTGAGGAGCCTTCTTCGACCTTGACCTCTATCTCAAGCTCGTCCCTTTCTTCCTTGGATAGCCGGCGTGTGTCCTCTGTGTCGTATTGCGCAATGGCATATGACTTGTATATGACATTTTGCAGCTCAATGAACGACTTCATCACGCTTGGCGTGATGCTGGACTCGAATTTGTCACCCACCAAGCGGACCTTCAGCTTAGGCCAGCCCTCTAGCTCAACGCCACCTTTGAAGTGTGCGCCATCCAAGAACTCTTGGATTGCCTTGAAGGCGTCGTCTTCGTTACGGATCTTGATTGGGTCTGCCACTGAATGTCCCTATTGGGCTGGTTCCTGTTGCGAGCGAAGTTGATCGCTGCGCGCTATGTATGGCGTTTCGCGTGCGCCGAAGCCTGCAGTGCTGGGGGCAGGTCGCTATCCGCTTGATCTGGCTCTGTTTATTCGGCCACCCTTCACCTCATCCCCATACCCCACCAACCGATCAGCCAGCTCATGCAGCTCCCCGACACGCTTCATCGCCTCTAGGAACTGGGCTTCCTCACCGCCTTGGGCCTTGTGGAAGATCTCCAGGGCGGCGCTTTCTAAGGCAAAAGCAGCATCCTTCAGGTCTCGGCGCAGCTGCTGGTTGAGCTTGGTTAAGGGCATGGCTAGAGGTCTCCGCCTCGCCATATCACCTTGCCAATGATCCGGTGCTCGTTGCCATTGCTGTGCAGGTGGTAGCGGTCCGGGTACTCCTCTTTGTCATCGTTGTCGCTACGGAGTACCCATTGGCCAAGCGGGCCCTGAACTAGGCGCTTCACGATTGCGCCATCAGATCCAGCCAGTACGAATACCTGGCCATGAACCGGCTCGATGCGTGACCGATCCACAAGCAGAACGTCGCCATCATTGATGGTTGGCCACATGCTCTCGCCCTCGGCGTAGATCACTATCAGCTGGTCAGGCTTGGCGCCTTTCACCTTCAGCCATTCGCGCTTGAACGCCAGCGTCGACCGGATCTCAACGTGCGGGTTCTCACTGCCCAGCCCGGCGGCAGCCTTTGCGTCGTATTGGGGGATGAAGGCATATCGATCATCCTCGGTATCGGAGACGTCGGACTTCTCCGGTATCGGGGAGTTGGCCGCGTCAGCGGTGTGATCCACGGAGGAGGGCGCGCGACGTATGCCAGCCGCAAGCGTTGGGCTCACCTCGTAAGGTTCGAAGTCCAGGGCCTGGGATAGCTTGACCAGCGCCTCAAGGTTCAGAGCCACTTTACCCGTCATGTACTGGCTGACAGTGCTCTGAGGAGATTTCCATTCGCACCTTTCCCCGACCTCGGTTTGGGTAAGCACCGGTTTATCAGGGTCGGACCTGGACTCCTTCACGCGCAGTTTGTAGATGTCGTGAAGCCGTCTGGCGTCATCCAGCTGCTCAGCGGAAAGAGGAGTTCTGATCGGTTTCTTCATGCGCGTGATTTAGTAGCACAGCTGCTTCTTAAGCAAACAGCACTGCTACTCTTTGTCCTTGAATATTGTAAAACAGCAGTGCTAATATTTGGCCAAACCCCTATGAGGCAAACCAGATGAAGACTGTATCCCTTGAGGATTACCTGGCTGAGCAAGGAACCCAGAGCGACCTCGCCAAGGCCCTGGGGATCCAGCAGAGCGCCGTATCCCAGATGTTCCGCGCCAAGCGGGATATCCGAATCACGATTTATGACGACGGTCACATTGAGGCAAACGAGATTCGCCCGATCCCAGCCCGAAAGTCAGCTGCATAACCATTCCCAACAGCAAGGAGCCGTCCCCGCATGTACGCCAACCCCAAGCACCTGCATGACCGCGAAATCAAGGTCCGGGTCGATGAGGACACGTTTGAACTGATACAGGCGCTGGCCAAGTTCCATCGCACGCAGCGCGCTGTGCTCTGCCGCGAGCTGCTTGAGGCTCAGTTGGCTGCCCTGGCTTCGGAGAATACCGGCGATCAGCACGTGGCCTGAAGGCCCTTAGGAGGGGCCAATGCCTATCGAACAGATCGGCTTGGACCAGGAATTGACGAATCAGCTTGAGCAGGAAGCGAAGAGAAGGGGCGTCAGCCCTGAAGACCTCGCGGCAGAGCTGATCCGGAAAGAGCTGGCAAGCCGAACGAAGCCTCGAAATCCAAGAGGCAATGTGAAGCCGTTCCACGTCAGGTCCTGACCAGGCCCTGATAAGCCCGAATTGCGGGCACAAAAAAGCCGGGATTGCGGCCCGGCCTTTTCAACTGCATATGACTGGAGTCGATTATGCATACCCAACCACCAGATGTACAGGGCCTCCCTAGGCCCGCGCCACAAAATGCAGTTAGCGGTTTTGTGGCGCGCACGATGTCATCCAGGGAAATCGCCAGCCTCACTGGCAAGCGCCACGACAACGTCAAGCGGGATGTCGTTGCCATGCTGAAGGACCTGAAGGTTGATCCCCTCAGTTTTGAGGATATCTACCTCGACGGGCGGAACCGCGAGCAGGTGCAATACCAGCTCGATCGTGAGCACACCGACTGCTTGCTGACCGGCTATAGCCCAGCGCTGCGCATGAAGGTGATCCGCCGCTGGCGTGAGCTGGAGGGCCAGTCCGAAGCCCGTCAGGCGGTGAATGCCAACGGCACCAAGGTAATTGGCGAGATAGCCATCATGGAGTGCTTCACGCGCCTGCTGAAGCCCGCTCCGTCGAGTCAGCTGGCCATGCTGACCAAGATCGCTGAGAACAACGGGCTCGACCCACAGTTCCTGCCGAGCTACGCCATCGACTCACCACCGGATGCCACAGGCGGAAGCTCAATGCCGACCATGGCTATGACTGCGCTGCTCAAACGCCACGGTGTGAACAAGTCGGCCCCCGCCTTTAACCGTGCCCTGGCCGGGCTTGGCTTCCTCCAGGCTCGAACCCGGCAGAACAGCAAGCGCGAACCTGTGTGTTTCTGGTCCGTGACTGATAAGGGCCTGCGCTACGGCAAGAACATCACCAGCCCTCAGTGCCCGCGAGAAACGCAGCCGCACTGGTACATCGATCGTTTCGAAGAACTCGTCGACCTGGTCGGCGTGGGAGCCAAGTAATGGCCGGAGACTGGATCAAAATGCGCGTAGATCTTCAGACGCATCCGAAAGTTTTCCGCATGGTGTCCGCATTGCGTGCGGACAGGTTGCGGGTGATAGGCGGACTGCATGTCGCCTGGAGCATCTTTGACACGCATTCTGCTGATGGTGTGCTGCACGGCTACACCACCGATGCCATGGATGCTGTGATCGGCTGGCCAGGTTTCACTCAGGCCATGGTTGATGTCGAGTGGGCGGACATCGATGAGCATGGAAGCCTTGTCATGCCTCGCTTCGACGAACACAACGGGGCCAGCGCCAAGCGCCGTGCCAACGACAGTGAGCGCAAGCGTGAATCGCGGAAAGCGAATTCTGTCCGCAATCCGTCCGCAAGTGATGCGGACAAAATGCGGACCAGAGAAGAGAAGAGAAGAGAAGAGAAAGAACAAGATCAAAAGCCTTCGTCATCGTGCGATGACGGTGACCTGTTCGCGCGTTTCTGGAAGCTGTACCCGCGAAAGGTGGGCAAGGCCAATGCCGAGAAGGCCTGGTCGAAGCTGAAAGTCGATGCAGACCTGTTCGAACGCATGGCCAGCGCGCTGGCTGCCTGGGCGGTTTCGCCGGACTGGACCAAGGACGGCGGCCAGTTCATCCCGCACCCGGCCACTTGGTTGAACGGCAAGCGGTGGGACGACGAGCTGCCGGCGCCCGGCAATGTCCACCCGTTCCCACCCCGGAGACAGGGCAATGGTCCAGATTTCAACGACACCACATGGGCTGATGACCTGGGGGCGCTATGAGCACGCCGAGCGCTCCCAAGAGCGTCACCCAGATCATGTCCACGGCCCGCAACCTGCCCGCCGAGGTGCAGGCCCCGGCCAAGCAGCTGGACCCGGGCACCACCGAGGTGGTCAACGCCCTGTTCAAGGAGCTGCAGGCCATCTTCCCAGCGTGGAAACAGGCATGGCCGGATGACGAGGCCCTGAAGGCTGCCAAGCGCAGCTGGATCAAGTCATTCGTCGCGGCGGGCATCAACACGCTCGAGCAGATCCGATTCGGCATCCAGAAGTGCCGGGTGCTGGGCACTGACTTCGCCCCGAGCAGCGGCAAGTTCATCAAGCTGTGCCAGCCGACCCCGGAAGAGATGGGCATTCCGCCGCTTGCGCGGGCCCTGGCAGAGGCGCTGGAGAACTTCCACCCCAGCAGGGCAGGGGCACGCACCTGGTCGCACGCAGCCGTGCGCCACGCGGCCCTGCAGTGCGAGGCGCAGAACCTTGGGTCGATGGAGGTGGAGCGGGCCGAGAAGGTATTCGCCCGGGCCTACGACATCACGATCCGCATGCTGGTCGCCGGCGAGCCACTTGGCGACATCGCCACCGGCATCGGCCACGACAGCCAGAAGAGCGCCGCTCAGCTCGCCGACGAGTACGCCAACCAGAAGCAGGTCCGCCTGCTGGAGATCCAGCAGATCCCGTCGAGCGCCGCCGCGTGCCGTGCACACCTGCTGGCCAAGTTGAACATCAAGCGCGCCGGGCAGCCGGCCGGGGAGGGCGTATGACTGACGAGATGCGCGCGGAGTTCGAGGTCGCCTTCCGGGCGAAGTTCGGCTTCGGGGCAACCGATGTGGCTGAGACAAAGAGCGAGGACGGTGCCGTGATCATGGGTGCTGCTCTGTGGGCCTGGCAGGCCTCCCGCGAGGCCGTGGTGGTGGATCTGCCCAGGGTGGTTGGCTTCGAGGGAGCTTATGACTCGCACCGCCATCACGAATTCGTCCCGAGCATGAGCGACGTTGAGGATGCAGACGAGATATTCAGCCTGTGCCGCAGGATTGAAGCCAAGGAAGCCATCGAGGCACAGGGCCTGAAGGTAAAGCCATGACCGAGAAAATCAGCGTCAACAGCCAGGCCAAGCTGTCCGAGGCCGTGACCATGCTCACGCGCCTGTTCCGCGACAAGAAGTTCGTCGTGGTCACCATGCGCCCGGGAAAGGACCGTACCCTGGATCAGAACGCCCTCTGGTTCGCCATGTACGACCGAATCGCCAAGAGCACCGAAATGGGCGACATCGAGGATGTTCGCCGGTACTGCAAGCTGCACTTCGGCGTGCCGATCATGCGCGCCGGCTGCGATGAGTTCCGCAGTGGCTGGGCCGAGTCGTTCATCCACCTGCCATATGAGGTGAAGCTGCGCCTGATGGGGCCGTGCGCGATGTTCGGGCCGGATGGCTTCCCGGTGACTCGCCTGTTCGACCGGGCCCAGGGCTGCCAGTACACCGACCGCATCGTTGCCGAGTTCGCGCCGCAGGGCGTGGTGTTCGGCGACCTGCTGAACGAGGAGGCGGCATGACACTGGCCAAGGAAATCAAACCGAAGAAGTGCAAGGCACCAGGTTGCGGCAAGCCCTTCAAACCGACCATGACCACGCAGAAGGTGTGCAGCATCGCCTGTGCCAAGGCCACGGCCAAAGACCCTAAGCTGCAGAAGGTTGCGGCCAGGGCAATCACCAAGCAGGCGCGGCAGGACCTTCAGGAGCGCCGGGAGAAGCTGAAGACCCGCCGCGAGCACATGGCCGAGGCCCAGACCGCGTTCAACGCCTACATCCGTGAGCGTGACGCCGGCCTCCCGTGCATCAGCTGCGACTCGCTGCCGAGCGACCACGACCTCATCACCGGCAGCCGCTGGGACGCTGGGCATTACCGGTCGGTTGGCGCCTGCCCGGAGTTGCGGTTCGAGCCGCTGAACGTCCACCGCCAGTGCGTGAAGTGCAACCGGAACCTTTCGGGCAACGCGGTCGAGTACCGCATCCGGTTGGTGAAGCGCATCGGCGCCGACCAGGTTGATTGGCTCGAAGGGCCGCATCAGCCCCAGCGCCTGACCATCGAAGACCTGCAGGCCATCAAGGCCCTGTACCGGCAAAAGCTCAAAGACCTGCGGAGGGCTGCAGCATGATCTGGACCATCACAGACACGGCCGGCGTGCTGCTCCTCGCTATGGCCATCGTTTCGGCCTGGTGCGCTATGCGCGCCAACAGTATCCAAACCCGCCGCAAGAAGGAGAACGGCCCATGCAACTGAACAGCGCGCGGCAGGCTTGGCACGACTGCCTGTATACGGCCTGGGACAGCCAGGGCTCTTTCATCGAGCAACTGGGGTTGCTGGGCACCATGGTCCAGACCACGGAGAAGCAGCGGAAGGCGAGCCATGCAGTGCACCAGGCTCTGGCTGGGACCATTCAGGTAGCAATCGGACAGCTTGCCAGCAGCATCAAAGCCTTTGGCAATTTCATGTACGCGCCTCGGCTCGACGCCGATACTCAGGAGGATGCGGAGGAGGCCGTATTCACGATGGTCCAGCAGCGTTCGCCACGCATGACCGCGGCCAAGCGCGAAAAGCTGGAGTACGTGGTGAAGGGCGTCATGGCCCGGTACCGGTACATGCACCAGGGTGGGCAGTCGGCCAATGACGACCCACTTGCGTCGCCGGAGGGATTCCGGGCTTGGCTGGATGCCCACTACGGTGTCCGCCTGGAGTCTTCGAACTGGGATCGTGATTGGGGTGGTTTCGTCAGCTTGGCATTCGAGTGCTGTGAGGATCTGGACAAGGAAGCACTGAGCCCGGTTGCGGCCGCGATTTACGAAATGCGCAGGGCCGCTTGAGGCCCTATTGCGTTCCCGTGCGTCTGGTGCTATCTTTTCGCCATTCTGATAATTTTGCCTTTGGCAAACGCATCGCAAGACCCGGCCTTCGCGCCGGGTTTTTTGTTGGTTCAAAAATTATCCCAATTATCGTCATCAAATACCCATTGATTTCGTTACCACATTCATGCCGATGGTCAGGAACTGGTCGAGCAGCATGGATGTAGTTGCTTTCGCCGTCTCCGAGGCTGCCTTCTCTAGCTTCTCCCCAAGAGTCTCGCTGCCTATTTCTGGCTGATCCACATGCTTCAATGCTCTGAGGCCCACAGCAGACAATGTGTAGCGCGAGCTGATGGTTTCGCCACGCTGAGACAGATAGCCCTCTTCCGCCAGCCAACGAGCTGAGTTCCGGATGAATTCGTCTAGCTCGTACCAATCGCTGCTGTAGAAATCTTGCCCCTGACTGTTGATTTGTGGCTCTTCGCGGCTCAGTCCTATCACATTAGGATCAAGATAAATGGGCTCTGGAAAGTGCGAGTAGAGGGTCGTAAGTATCAATGCAGCAGCTTCATCAAATCGCTCGATGTTGTTTCTTGTCACTGTGCTGATCTCCCTTAGAAATTCTTGATGACAGTAGCAGCGGGTTACCCATCTTTGCTCGAGAACTCGCTACTGTCGAAGTGAAGTGTAGGCGGGCGATGCTTACCTTCAGAGCGACATGGCTTGCTGGATCGGTACACCTGCGACCCACCTTTTCGCAAAGCAATCAAACTAGCTTTCCTTAACACGCTCGAGAGGTCGAGGATGGATTTTTTTCACCGCCTGCTCGACAAGCTCGACTGGGCTATTGCGGGCCTCTTGGGGGCCTTGGTTGCCACCCGCTGGCACAAGGAAGACTTGCTGGACCGCAAGGCATGGATTCTTTTCCTGCTCACTGGTATGGCTTGCGCTCACTACCTTACTGGGATGGTCAGCACCTACTTCGGCATTGTCGAACCTCGCAGTGTTGCGGGGGTGGGGTTCCTGCTGGGCACCTTCGGCGGTTCGCTCATTGCTGCCGTCACCCGTGCCATCAAGGCCGCTGATCTCTGGTCTGTCATCAGGTCCAAGTTCGGAGGGCCAAACGGATGATTCTCGAATACGTCAACGCCCTTGCTGCTGGCGTGATCGCCCTATGGGCATCCTGGGCAGTGCTGAGCGGGAAAGTGCGCGACGGTGTGATCGGTAAGATCCTCTACTCGATCATCGCTCTGAGCGGCTACGCCATTCTGGCCAGGTCGGACCGCATGTTTTTCACCCCGAACACCGCCGGCGTCACAATGCATGTGGCCCTGGCTCTGGCTGGGCTGCGACACATGTTCGTCATCACCTACTGGCCCCGCGTGAAGCGCTGGATCTGCCGGCGACTGGAATGCGATCTCTGCAAGCAATCTAAGTGATGCGCGCCACAAAAATCATGATCTGTCGTTTTGTGGCGCAAGGAACCAGTAGCGAGAGCTATCTTGCTTTGATCGCTGCCTCAATAGCGTCGGCGTAATCGGATAGCCTCGTCATCTCGTCTCGCAAGGCTGAGCCATTGCTTGGGTTAGAAACTGCGGCAGCGATCAGCTCAAGAGCCGCGGTTACTGCCGCCTTCCTGTTTGCTTCAGCTCGGTCGTCGGATCGGCCTGATATGATGGAGGAGAATGTCTGAGACATAGGGTTCCTTAGAAGTTTGAGTTGAGACCAATGGCGGCAGATTGCCGGCATCCCAAGCTCACTTACGTACTGGACTATCAAATGACTGTCAAGCAACCCGACTGGGAGGCGATCGAACGTGCCTTCCAGCCTGGGGAGCTTTCCGTTCGGATCTGTCGGTTCTTCCGACTGATCCTACGGGGCTAGAGGCGCACTTGGTAAAGTTTCCAGCAAGCTTCGATGGCCATTTCGCGGGTAACGAAGAGTGTTTTTGCTGGATCTGGGTGCGGAATTTTCAAGTCAGTAATCGGATTCAGTAGGGTCAGAAAATCTCTTGGATCACGATTGACGTGCACTTGCTCCATTTGAGTAAGCAGATAACCATTCTCCGCAAGAAACGTAACGGCTCCTTCCTTGTGATCTCGGGCAAAGCTGATGGCGGTCTCGGTTGCCTTGTCACGGTTTGCGAGAAGTAGCATAGAAGCCGCAAGCTGAGTCGCAGCGCGGCCTGGCTGGTTGTTGAAGTCAATCATGTCCTGTGCGTCCTCTTGGTTGGCGTCTCTGTAATGGGGTGTTAAGTGCAGAATCAAGTCCTGATTGAATCGCGGCGACCGGTTCCGGCGGCTGACCAAAACGAGTCGTTATGGCTTACGCTTCGGCCAGCGCCGGAGGTATGGGAGTGGATCTCGCGCGAGATTCTCGCCGAAACCGGCAGCATTCATAATCCTGAGCATGCCCACCTGATTGACGCCAACATTGGCGTGCTGTGGGCATCGAGCGGATTCGGCAAGCAGGGGCGGGTGGTACTTGGCCAGGCCGAGCAGCTGATGTTCCGCGCTGGCGGATGGCAGAAGGCCCGACAAGAGCAGCAGATGCGGGAGTGGTTCGGCGAGGAGCCGACCTTCCTCATCACCCTGGCCGCCGACTACTGCGCCCAGTGCACCGACGCTGAGTTCTGCGCCCTGGTCGAGCACGAGCTGTATCACATCGGACACAAGCTCGATAAGTACGGCGCCCCGGCGTTCGGTGATGACGGTATGCCCAAGCTTGAGATGCGCGGACATGACGTCGAAGAGTTCGTCGGTGTGGTCCGCCGGTACGGTCCAAGCCACGACGTACAGCAGCTGATAGACGCTGCAAGCAGGCCGCTCGAGGTGGCCAAAATCAACATTGCGAGGGCCTGTGGAACCTGCCTGCTGAAGTCGGCGTAGTTTTGACAGGCGCTTGACGGAACCCAATCTATGGCAGCCCTGAGCAACGAGGTGAAGGCCTTCATCGTTCAGGCGCTGGCCTGCTTCGATACGCCATCTCAGGTGGCAGAGGCCGTCAAAAACGAATTCGGGATCGAGGTCAGCCGCCAGTCGGTAGAGAGCCATGATCCAACCAAGCGCGCAGCACAGCGCCTGGCCAAGCGCTGGGTGGTGCTGTTCGAGGACACCCGCAAGCGTTTCCGCGAAGAGACGGCAGAGATACCCATCGCCAACCGGGCATATCGACTCCGCACACTGGGCAGGATGGCCGAGAAGGCCGAGAACATGCGCAACCTCGCCCTTACTGCCCAATTGTTGGAGCAGGCAGCCAAGGAAGTCGGTGATGTCTACGTGAACCGCCAGACCAAAGCTGACGTGCCTCAGGACAACGTGGCACCGACCAGCATTCGGGTTGAGGTCGTGAACGCGAGGAAGCCAGATGCCGACGCTTAACGTCCCTCAGGCGCGCTTCCTCCAGATGGAGCACAAGTTCCGCGGCTTCGTGGCCGGGTTCGGCTCAGGAAAGACCTGGGTAGGCTGCGCTGGAATCTGCAAGCACGTGTGGGAGTGGCCCCGGATTAACTCCGGCTACTTCGCCCCAACCTACCCGCAGATCCGCGACATCTTCTTCCCGACCATCGAGGAGGTCGCCTTCGACTGGGGCCTGAAGGTCAAGACGAAGGAGAGCGACAAGGAGGTCGAGTTCTACAGCGGTGGCCAGTATCGCAGCACGACCATCTGCCGCTCGATGGAAAAGCCGCAGACCATCGTGGGCTTCAAGATCGGGCACGCGTTGGTAGATGAACTCGACGTTTTGCCCGCGCTGAAGGCTGAGCACGCCTGGCGCAAGATTATTGCCAGGATGCGTTACAACGTGCCCGGGCTGAAGAATGGCGTAGACGTGACCACGACCCCCGAGGGGTTCAAGTTCGTCTACCAGCAGTTCGTGAAGCAGCTGCGCGAGAAGCCAGCGATGCAGGGCATGTATGGCTTGGTGCAGGCCAGCACGTTCGACAACGAGCTGAACCTGCCGCCTGACTACATCCCATCCCTGATGGACTCCTACCCGGAGCAGCTGATCCTGGCCTATCTGAACGGCCAGTTCGTCAACCTGAACTCCGGGTCGATCTACACCGCCTACAACCGCAAGCTGAACGGCAGCCAGGAGTCAGTGCAGCCCGGCGAGCCGATCTTTGTGGGCATGGACTTCAACGTCGGCAAGATGTCGGCCATCGTCCACGTCAAGCGCCTGGGCATGCCCCATGCAGTGGGCGAGATCATGAACGGCTACGACACGCCTGACATGATCCGCCAGATCAAGGAGCGCTACTGGCTGTACGCCGAGGGCAAATACCACAAGACGCGCGAAATTCTGATGTTCCCCGATGCCTCGGGCAAAGGTCGGAAATCGGTCAATGCGAGCACTACTGACCTTGAGCTGCTGCGCCAGGCCGGATTCACCGTGATGGCGCCGGAGGCGAACCCGCCGGTGAAAGACCGGATCAACGCCATGAACGCCATGTTCTGCAACTCGGCGGGGGAGCGCCGCTATCGCGTCAACACAGATCTCTGCCCAACCTACGCCGATTGCCTGGAGCAGCAGATCTGGGCGCCAACGGGTGAGCCAGACAAGAGCCAGGGCAACGACCACGCCAACGACGCTGGCGGCTACTTCATCCACCATGACTATCCGATCGTCAAACCAGTGATCGTGACCCAATCCTTGAGAATGTGACCATGAGCGATAACCCAAGCATCACGCTTCCTGCCGTCGATGAGATGCGCGGGTACTGGGCTGTGATCTCGCCGCTCATGGGCGGGACGATGGCGATGCGGGCAGTGGGCAAGAAGCTGCTGCCGCAGTACCCAGCCGAGTCGGACGAAGGCTACCGGGAGCGCCTGCGCCTCTCGACGCTGCTGCCGGCCTACTCTGAGACGGTCGGAAACATGACTGCCAGGGTGTTCGCTGAGCCCCTGCAGCTTGGCGACGGCGTGCCCGAGGACATCGTCGCCATGGCGACGGACATCGACCGGGCCGGCAATGACCTGAACTCGTGGGCTGTCGAATTCTTCCGCGAGGGTTTGAGCCACGGCATCTGCCACGCATTCGTCGATCATCCGTCAGTTGATGGACTGAAGACGAAGGCGGAAGAGCAAGCCGCTGGCGTCCGCCCCTATGTGGTGATGGTGAAGCCATCCCAGGTGCTGGGCTGGCGCTCCAAGGGCGGCGTGCTGACCATGGTCCGCTACCGTGAGGTGGTCGAGGAGGAGGATGGCGAGTTCGGCGCCAAGTGCGTCGAGCAGATCCGCGTTCTGATCCCTGGCGGGTGGCGAACCTACCGCCGCGCAACGTCGAAGGCGGTCTGGGCGCTCCACGAGCAGGGCACCACCAGCCTGGACCGCATCCCATGGGCGACTTTCTACACCGGGCGCACCGGTTTCATGACGGCCAAGCCGCCGCTGCTGGAGCTTGCCCACCTGAACGTCAAGCACTGGCAGAGCCAGAGCGACCAGGACAACATCCTGCACGTCATCCGCGTCCCGATTCTGGCTCGCATCGGCGTACAGATGCAGTTCACCGACCAGGGAAAGCCGGTTCCGCCGGAGTTCAAGGTCGGCACCGGGTCGTTGACCGACCTGCCGGCCAGTGGCGACCTGAAGTACGTGGAGCACACCGGCAAGGCCGTGGAAGCCGGCCGCACCGCGCTGCAGGACCTGCTCGATGAGATGCGGATGGCCGGCGGCAAGCTGCTCACGCCTGAGAAGGCCGCGACCAAGACCGCGACCCAGGCGGAGGAGGAAGCGGCGCAAGAGCTTTCGCCCCTGCAGCGGATGTCGAACCACTTCGGCGACTGTCTGGCGCAGCTACTGCAGTTCATGGCCGAGTACCGCAGCCTCGGCGACGGAGGAACGGTCGAGATGCGCGGCAACTACGACGTTGACTTCACGCCAGAGGTCTCGCTGCCAACCCTGGTCTCGATGGCCAACGCTGGCATGATCTCCAAGGAGACGCTGTTCGCTGAGATGCAGCGCCGCGGCGTGATCAGCGACGAATACGACTGGGGCGATGAGCTGGCGAAGATTGAGGCCCAAGGCCCGGCCCTCGGTACGCTGTGATGAAGACGGCCAACGAGAAGCTGCTGAACGAGCTGATCGGGCATGAGGTCGACATGTCCAGGCTGAGCAACAGCCAGGTTGTGACGATCATCAAGATCCTCAACAGCAAGGATGCCGACCTGCGCGCCGCGCTGATCGAGGCTATCGACAACCTCGGCACCGCCTTGTCGGCCGCAGCTGTCGATATCGCCTTGTCGGCGGTGCTGCGGATCAACCAGCAGACCTTCATCGAGATTCGCCTGGCCATGGACCAGGTGACCGATGGGCTGATCAGTTACGAGCTGGCGTTCCAGCAGAGCGCGTTGCGGACCGTTCTCCCGGCTCTAGTGCAGGAGGCGTACCCGGTCGTCTCCCCTGCGTTCAGCGCGGTGAAGGCGATCGCCCAGGCTCGACCATTCCAAGGGCGCCTGCTGAGGGAGTGGATGGCCGGCATCGAGTCCAGCCGCGCTGCCGCAGTGCGCGATGCCGTGCGCTCGGGCGTGGTCGAGGGGCGTACCACTGCCGAGATCGTCCGCACGGTCATTGGCAGCCGGGCTCAGCAATACGCCGACGGGGCCCTCCAGAAGATCAGGCGCGACGTTGAGGCGGTAGTGCGGTCTGCGGTTTCCCACACGGCTGAAACGGCCAGCGACGCAGCGTATGAGGCGAACAGCGACATCATCAGCCACGTTGAGTGGCTCAGTACGCTGGACAACCACACATCAAGCGACTGCCGGATACGTGACCGCCTGCCGTACACGCTGGGCACCTACAAGCCCATAGGCCACACGATCCCGTGGCTGGCCGGGCCCGGGCGCATCCACTTCTGCTGCCGATCCTCGAAGGTTCCGGTGCTCAAGAGCGCTAAGGCCCTGGGCTTTAGCGACGGCGCAACCCGGGCGAGCATGGACGGCCAGGTGCCGGAGTCGACCACCTATGCCGAATGGCTGAACAAGCAGTCAGCAGCACGCCAGGATGACATCCTAGGCCCGGAGCGTGGCCGGTTGATGCGTGAAGGCGGGCTGAAGCTAAGCACGTTCTACAACGACAAGGGGAAGCTCCTTACGCTCGCGCAGTTGCAGGCGCGTTTCAAGTAACCGCGCGCCACGAAACCTAGAGGATCGATTTCGTGGCGCGCTGCTATTTGAAGCAGTCTTTCCTTCGATTTTCGAATTTTTCCATCAGAGAAAAATACTGTTTCGGCCAATCCTGCATTGCTGTGGGGGCCAACGATAGCGATTGAAGCTTCTCTTCGGTCGTCTCCGCCATAAGCCCTATTTGAACAGTGGCCGCAAGCTTGAGCGTTGGAACAACTAGCTCTGGTGGTGCATATGCTACGAGGCGCATTGAGCTTTCCACCACTGCCTGACCGAGAACGTGGAAGAGTGCTTCCTTGTCTTTAGTGCTGTCGGGCGCCTGGATTTTGCTGCCGAAAGCCCCGATTGAGCCCAACACAGCCTCGGACTTCTCCCTAATGACAGCCTCCTGTTTGTCGACTCGACGCATGCAAGTCTCAATGGCGGCCTGGTGAGTGGAGAGGTAGCTGGCGTAATACGTCAGCCCTGCTGCGCAACCGCTGGCGATTATTCCAAGAAGTCCGATGGCTATTGTCCATCGGGCGGTGGTGGATGCGCCCAAATCCATTTGAAGCTCCAAGGTTCTCTGGTAAACGAGCCGCGGATCCTACCTCTAGCTTCCAACTTTGCAACCAACAGCCCTGGCCAATGCCGGGGCTTTTTTCTGCCTGCGGTTCGGATGGACGGGGCGCAACTGGGGCCGGATGGCTCATCAACTGGCCGGATGGCCCAGAGAGACGACATGAAACTTAAGACCGTTGAAGTGGATGGCAAGCAGTACGCCGTGATCGAAGATGGCAAGCCGGTCTTCGTTGAAGACGATGGCAAAGAAGTCGCCTTCGATGCCGTGGGTACCCGCAACACCATCACCCGGCTGAATGCCGAAGCCAAGTCGCACCGCGAGCGTGCCGACGGCTTCGAGAAAACCGTCAAGGCGTTCGAAGGCATCGAGGATGCTGCGGCCGCCAAGAAGGCGCTGGAAATCGTCGCCAACCTCGACGCCAAGAAGCTGGTGGATGCCGGCGAGATCGAGAAGGTGAAAGGCGAGATCAGCAAGGCCTTCCAGACCCAGCTGGATGAAGCCAACACCAAGGCGCAGGGCTTCGAGCAGCAGCTGTATGCCGAGAAGATCGGTGGCAGCTTCGCCCGCTCGCAGTTCATCGCCGAGAAGATGGCGGTGCCGGCTGACATGGTCCAGGCCACGTTCGGCAACAGCTTCAAGATCGAAGAAGGCAAGGTGGTCGCCTACGACGCCCAGGGCCAGAAGATCTTCAGCCGCAGCCGACCGGGTGAGCTGGCCGACTTCAACGAAGCGCTGGAAACCCTCGTCTCGCAGTACCCCCATCGCGACCACATCCTGAAGAGCTCCGGTGCCAATGGCGGCGGCGCTCCGAACGGCGGTGGTGGCACCAAAACCACAAAGGGCAACTTCGGTGGCACCAAGGCAGAGCGCCTGGAAGCCATGAAGGGCCTGATCGCAAGCGAATAAGGAGGCCCAATGGCCCTTTCGAACATGAAGGTGTTCAACGAGTACCTTCGCCACGCCACCATCGAAACCCTGACCCAGGACGTCGACAAGTTCAACGCAGCCTCGGCTGGTGCGATCCGCCTGACCACTCAGGGCATCGACGGTGACTTCCTGCAGGAATCGTTCTGGGCGGGCCTGCACGGCGCTCAGCGTCGTGTCGATCGCTACGCCGCTAACGGCAACCAGTCCGCGACCCCGCTGTCGCAGAAGCAGTACGACTCGGTGAAGATCGCCGGCGGCTTCGGCCCGATCCTGTGGGAGCCTGCACAGCTGTCCTGGGTGCAAAAGAACCCCGAGGAAGCGCTGGAGGTCATCAGTCGCAACCTGTCCGAGGCCATCGTCTCGGATCAGCTCAACACCGCCATTGCCGCTCTGGTGGCGGCCATTGGCAACCAGCCGAGCGCGATCAACGACGTGTCCGCTACCGCCGGTGTCGACTACATCGCCATCAACGGCGCCCACGCGCTGTTCGGCGACGCATCGGCCCGCCTCATCGCGCAGGTCATGACCGGTGCCCAGTACCACGCCCTGATCGGCAAGAACCTGGCCAACAGCCAACAGCTGTTCCAGGCCGGTGGTGTTCTGGTCGTCGACGTCTTGGGCAAGTCGGTCATCGTCACCGACGCTCCAGCGCTTTATGAGGCCGGCACCCCGAACAAGCAGAAGGTCCTCAGCCTGGCAGACGGTGCTGCCATGGTGATGGATGGTTCCGACCTGATCACCAACATCGAGACCTCCAACGGCAAGGAGCGCATCGAGACCACCATGCAGGCCGACTACACCTTCGGCCTGGGCCTCAAGGGCTACACCTGGGACACCGCCAACGGCGGCAAGTCGCCGACCAACTCCGAGCTGTCCACTGGTACCAACTGGGACCTGGTGGCGAGCAGCATCAAGGGCTCGGCCGGCGTCATGACCATCGGCGACGCCACCAAGTAACCGGTACCGCGCCCTTCGGGGCGCCTTCCTCAGGAGATCGCCATGAGCGAGAGCATCATCTACGAGCAGCACCCGGTGTCGGCAGAACGCAAGACCTTCCTGCGTCGCAAAGGCTACAAAATCATCGACGCCAAGTTCGCGCCGGAGGGTTATGAGCATCCCGAGCCGATCAAGGAGGGCAAAGCCTCCAAGGTCAGCAAGTCCGCAGCTGAAAAGAAAGCCGCTGAAGAAGCCGAGCAGAAGGCAAAGCTGCAGGCTGCGCTGACTGAAAAGGGCGTCCAGTTCGCGCCTGAAGCCACCCTGGAAGACCTGCAGAAGCTGCTGGACGGGGCCGCGTAATGACGACCTACATCAGCATCGAGCAGGTCGACGCGCTGCTGGGCCAGACCTGGGCGCCGGATGAAAAGAAGGCGCGCGCGGTGCTGATGACCAACACCTGGCTTACCAACCAGGGGCTGCCCGAGTTCGACACGGTTCCCGCCGACGTCGTGCAGGCAGGCGCGGAGGTGGCGGTGGAGGCGGCAGCAGGCAACCTGTACCAGGCAAAGGAAACCGGCGTGCTGAGCAAGTCCGTGGATGCGGACGGCGTGTCGAGCAGCAAGACCTACTCGGCTACGTCCAAGGCCATTAGCGCTGGTGAGTCCTTCGCCTTGGCCCTGCTGGCGCGGTATCTGGGCGCAGGCCAGGTCAAGATCGTCAGGGGGTGACATGGGGCTTCGACGCGAGTTACAGGCCGAGCTGGCCCAGGCCTTCGATACGGATCTGGCCGACGCAGTGGCGGTGGTCGATGGCAGCCGGTCTGTACCTGGCACCTATGACCCTGAGAAGGGCGGCAGCACGCCAGCGATAACGCTGCACTATGCCGGTCGCGGTGTCTTCGGCCAGTACAAGGCCCGGGAGATCGACGGTACGCGCATCCTGGCGACAGACGTGCGCCTCAAGGCGCTGCAGAACGAGCTGTTCGTGAAGGACGGCGGCACGGTCACAGACGACCCTGCTACCCCAGCCATCGGTGATCGCATCAGCGGCTACCGAGTCATGAACGTCGGACAGGACGCGGCCAAGGCCACCTGGACCATTCAACTGAGGAAGTGACCATGGCCCGTGGTTCGAACATGACCACCCGCTACGACGGCCTGGACGGAGGATTCACCGCCCAGCTGGAGCAGTTCGCAGAGGCCGCCAAGGAGGCGATGGACCTAACCTTCCGTGAGGTCGTGATCATGGTCGGCCGGAGGCTGGTGACCATGTCGCCGGTCGGCAACCCGGATCTCTGGAAGGTGAACGTTGAGGCCCAGGGCAGCGCGGCTGAGCAGATCGCGGCCTACAACGCGAAGGCGGCGGCCATCAACGCCGGCATTACGTCCGACCAGGCCAACTACACCAAGAGCGGCAATCTGAAGGGCGGCCTGCGGCTACGCAAGCCACTGACCAAGCGCGAGCAGCGTGAGAACTTCGGGTTTGGCGTTCGTAGGGTTGGCCAGGGCTACGTGGGCGGGCGCTTCCGCAGTAACTGGCAGCTCACCACCGGCGCTCCAGCCGCAGGCGAGATCGAGGACATCGAGAGCGCCGGCGAGACGCTGGACAGGCTTCTCGTGGCTGCCGGTGATCTTTCCGCCGGCGAGGTCGCCTACATCGTCAACAACCTGCCGTATGCCATCCCTCTGGAGTACGGCCACAGCTCACAGGCGCCTGGCGGCATGGTGCGAGTCACCGTCGCCGACTTCCAGCGCATCGTCGAAGAAGCCATCAGGATTCACCGAGCATGAGCCAGGCAAGAGCACGACAGGCCATAGAGATCAAGCTGATGGGCTGGGCTGCGGCGCGCCCGATCCGGGTCGCGAACTTCGAGCAGGGTTTTGAGGCCGGGCCCGACGAAACCTACCTGCAGGCTTTCCAACTGCCGGCGGGCACTACCTGCCGCTACCTGGGTAGCGATGCATACGAGTATACCGGCGTCTACCAGGTGAGCATTGTTTGCCCGGCTGGCCAGCCTCTGGCTACCGCCGAGAGCTTGGTCGGTGAGCTTTCGAGTCTCTTCAGAGTGGACTCGGCGCTCAGCCACAGCGGCTTCGAGGGCCTGGTGACAGAACCAGTGGACCAGGGCCCAACCATCACCGAGTCGGCGACCTACACGGTCCCGGCCAGCTTCACCTACCGCGGCGTCGCGGACCAACCGCCCGCTGGGGCATAACCAACCGCCGCCCGGCGGGCAACAACGAGGAAACATTCTATGGCCGCAAAATTCCCGCTGCCGAACGGCGCTGTGCTGGAAATCGCCAGCGTTTTCGGCGCTGCCGTCGCCTTTACCGCCCTGACCAATGCTGCGCCACCAGTGGCCACCGCTGCCGATCACGACATCGCCAACGGCGACGTCTTGCTGATCAGCTCCGGCTGGGCGCTCATCGCCGACCGCGCTGTCAGTGCCGCAAACGTTGCTGCCGACACGTTCGCCTTGAAAGGCCTCAACACCACCAATGTGGACAAGTACACCCCTGGCGCTGGCGTAGGCTCGGTCCTCCCTGTTACCGCCTGGGCGCAGATCTCCAAGGTGACTGCGTTCACTTCGGCCGGCGGTGAGCAGCAGTACCTCACCGTGGGCTATCTGGAGGATGACGACGACCGCCAGTTCCCGACCAACCGCAATCCGATCACGCTGTCGATCACCGTCGAGGACCAGCCAAGCGCGGCCTACGTCGCCCTGGTCGAGACCTACGGTGACAGCAAGGAACTTGTGGTTGTGCGCCTCAAGCTTCCAGGTGGCGACCAGATCCTCTACCCGGGCTACGTGAGCATCACCACCACCCCGACCATGGACCGGAACAACCTCATGACGCGCACCATCAGCATCGCGCTGTCGGGCCGTCCTGTTCGCATCCTGGCCGGCGCGTAAGGAACCCTCATGGCAAAGATCAAGATCGCGCAGAACCCCACGTTCGCCGCTGTGGTGCAGGTTCCGCGCATTGGCGCCGATCCGGCACCCGTGGAATTCCAGTTCCGCTACATGGATCGCGTAGCCTTGTCCGCGATGTTCGATCGCTGGAACAAGGCGCGCGACGCCTGGGCGGCGAAGGCTCAGAAGGACGGGGCGAACTGGGAGGAGGTCACCACAGGCGAAATCGCTCTACAGGCCGAGCAGCTGGGCGAGATCGTCACTGGCTGGGACCTGGAAGACGAGTTCAGTGCCGAGGCCATCGTTGACCTGGTGCGCACCTGCACCGGCGCACCGAAGGCGGTCGTTGATGCGTTCCAAGCCGCTTATAGCCCGGCTCGATTGGGAAACTGAGGGCGGCGGCCCGGGCATGCTACGAGCGCGGGCCCTCCGCCGAGCAACTGGCGGCGTTGGGACTGACCCCGGATGACATCGAGGAGGAGGTGGTGAAGGTCTGGCCAGATGCATGGCCAGCCTTCCGCCTGTTCGATGCCCTGGGCACACAGTGGCGGGTGGCCTCTGGCGGCCCGTCTGGCCTGGACTACAACGCCATCCCCGCAACTGCCTCGATGCTCGGCATCAAGCGCCGCGACCTCACCGACATTTTCCCCGATCTCCGCGTCATGGAGGTTGAGGCCTTGGCCGTCATGGCCGAATCGATGGAGTAGATCATGACCACCATTGCCTCTCTCGGTCTTCAGATCGACTCCGGTGATGCCGTCGAGGCCAAGGACAACCTTGACCAGCTGACTAATGCCGGCAAGCGCAGCGAGGAATCGGCTGGGCGAACCGGGCGCGCCTGGGAGACTGCCCTGGGAAGCTTGCAGGGTGACACCAGGCAGATCGTTCAGGAGCTGCAGGCGCTCAACGCCAAGCAGACAGAGTTGGCGCAGCAGATGGCCACCGTGGGGCGCGCCGTTACCAGCGCTTCCACGGCGTTCAGCAGCGCCGCCGCCAACATGGGGGCGTTCCGGACTGAGGCCGCGCAGGCGGGCAAGGTGCAGGAGGCGCTCACCAGCGCCACGGATGCCGGTGCCCAGGCCGGCCGGCGCGCCGCCGAATCCGCCGACGAGCAGCAGGCCAGGATTCTGGCCGTGGCCAAGGCCTCGCTTGAGGCCAGCCAGTACGTTCAATCGCTCAACCGGGCAACCGAGCAGAGCGCCGAGGTAACCGCCCAGGCGAACGCCGTTCTGTCCGACAGTGCGAGCCGCCAGGCAGCCATCAACAGCCGGGCCCAGGCCCTGATAGCTACTGAGGAGCGCCAGGCGGAGGCGGCGAAGAAGGCCGCAGGCGCGCATCGGGAAGAAGGCCAGGCCCTTGAGGAGCTGCTGGGTAAGATCGACCCGACAGTCGCGGCAATGGGCCGGCTGGACCAGATGGAGCAGAAGCTGAAGGGCTTCCGCACCAGTGGCGCGCTCGATGCGGAGACCTTCGGCGAGTACCAGACTAAGATCGACCAGGCGCGCACGGCTCTGGGTGGTGCCGACATCGCGCTGAGCAAGACCGGCATGACCGCGAAGGCTACGGCTGCAGCATTACGCGGCGTGCCGGCGCAGTTCACCGACATCGTGGTGTCCCTGCAGGGCGGCCAGGCGCCGCTCACCGTGCTGTTGCAGCAGGGCGGGCAGCTCAAGGACATGTTCGGGGGCGTGGGCCCGGCCGTGAAGGCCCTGGGCGGCTACATCATGGGCCTGGTGAACCCGTTCACTGTCGCCGCAGCTGCCGTTGGCGTGCTGGGCTATGCCTACTACAAGGGTAGCGAAGAGGCAGTAGGCTTCCAGAAGACCTTGATCACCACCGGCAACGCGGCAGGCACTACTGCTGACCGGTTGTCTGGGATGGCTGCTCAGGTATCGGCCACGGTGGGGACCACCGGCGCCGCTGCTGAGGTGCTGACTCAGCTGGCCGGTAGCGGAAAGGTTGCCGCCGGAAGCTTTGTCGAGATCACTGAGGCTGCGCTTGAATGGCGGGATGCTACAGGCCGCGCAGTAGAGGAGACCGTCGCTGAGTTTGTAAAGATCGGCAAGGACCCGGTCGCAGCGGCCAAGGAGCTAAACGAGCAATACAACTTCCTCACTGCTTCCACCTACTCGCAGATCGTTGCGCTTAAGGAGCAGGGCGACACCATCGGTGCAGCGAAGCTTCTCACCGACACCTACGTCGATACCATCAAAAACCGCAGCAAGGAGGTCACCGAGAACCTGTCGATCTGGGAGCGCGGTTGGAAAGCCCTGCGGGGCGAGGTTGCTGCCACCGTAGACTCGGTCAAAAACATTGGCCGCGACCAGGACATCGCAAGTCGTATCGTCGAGACGCAGCAGCGCCTGGCGGCGGCGCAGAGTGCGGTGAACGGTGATCCTGACGACACCGCAGCGCAGAGGAAGCTGACCGACGCCAACCTTGAGCTTAAAGCTCTCATCCAGCAGCGAGACACGCAGCAAGCCATTGCGAGGGCTCAAGAGCTGGATGCCCAGCGGCAGCAGGCGGCCATTGTGGCAATCGGCAAGATCGACGCCCTGGAGAAGTCCGCCAGGACCAACGCCGAGAAGCGTGCCGATGCGCTGAAGGAGTACAACAAGTCTCTGGACGCGATTCGCAAGGTCAATCCGAACGATGAGCGCCTCAAGCCCGAGAACATCACTCGGGTGCAAGCCGACATCGCCAAGCAGTTCAAGGATCCTGCCGGGCGTACCACGTCAGTCGACCTCTCCGGGTTCAACGATCAGAAGAACGCGCTGAGCGCCATTCTGGCCGAGTACAAGAACCACCAGAAGGAGCTGGACGCGGCACAGAAGGCCGGCCTGATCTCGCAAGAGTCGTACGCAGCCCAGCGGGCCGCAATCCTCCAGCAACAAAAGGCCGAGGTCACTAACGCCTACGAGGCAGAGATCAAAGCGCTGGAGGATGCCAAGGGGCGAAGCGGCACCAGCGCCCAGCAGCGAATCCAGCTCGACCAAAAGATCGCTGACGCCCGGGCCGCCATGGTGAAGGCGCAAAAGGACGCCGATACCGAGCTTTCGGTGCTGGCGACCAATGAGCAAGGCCGGTTGGCCAAACAGGCCAGGGCCGTGCAGACCTACACCGATGCCCTCGACCAGCAGGTCCTGGCGCTTAGGCTACAGGGGCAGCGTTCGGCTGACGGCCTTGGGCTCGGCGATCGACTGCGCGGCTTGCAGGATCAGCAGAACGGCATCGCCGACCGTATGAACCAGCAGCGTCTGGACCTGGCCAACCAGTACGGTGACGGCTCCCGCGGCATGAGCCTCGATGAATACAACCAGAAGCTGGCAGCCCTGAGCAAAACAGAGAAGGACCTGCAGGAAACCACCATTGCCAACTACGACCAGATGACGGCCGCCCAGGGCGACTGGCGCAAAGGGGCGTCGTCGGCCTTTCAGAACTACCTGGAACAGGCCCGGGATGTCGCCGGGCAGACAAGATCCTTGTTCACCAACGCCTTCAGCTCGATGGAGGACGCGGTCGTAAACTTCGCCATGACTGGCAAGTTTTCGTTTGCAGACTTCACCAAGTCGATCCTTGCCGATATGGCGCGAATTGCGACACAGCAAGCTTCATCCGGGCTCCTTTCGAGCTTTGCAAGCAGCGCGCTCGGGGCGTGGCTCGGTGGCGCGCCAACAGCCACAACCGCCACAGTCGGCGGCACCTCGACTACGTTTAATCCGCAGTTGAATACCGCCGGAATGACGTATGGCGGAGGTTTCTCAAGTGGAGGCTACACGGGTGATGGCGGGAAGTACGAGCCCGCAGGCATCGTCCACAGCGGTGAATTTGTACTTCGCAAGGAAGTGGTCAGCCAGCCGGGCATGCGTGATTACCTCGAGACACTGAACACTCGCGGCTATGCCGATGGTGGCTTTGTGGGCTCCATCACCCCCCAGGCGATACCCAGTCAGGTATCTGGCGCAGGCAGATCCGGCCCTGTGGTTATTCAGCAGGAGATCTCTGTCGAAGGCGGCAGGCAATCGGATGCAGGTGCAGCGAACATGGGCGCCGTAGCTGAAGCCTATGCGAAGGCGGCGAAGGATGGCGCGCAGCAAGAGATCGCCAAGCAGCTCAAGCGCGGCGGGATGATCTGGACCGCAATCAACCGGCCGGTGCGTTGACATTGTAGGAGGGCCAGATGGTCGACCGATTCACCTGGAAGCCGAATCGATCGGCCCCAGGCACCTTTCAGAATGCTGTGCGAACTGCAAACTTCGGGAGTGGCTACAAGCAAGTCGCTGGGAATGGCATCAACAACGAAGCTCAGTCTTGGAGCCTGACCTTCACCGGGAAGAAGAGCCGCATTGCCGCAATTCTGTCATTTCTTCGCGCCCAGAAGGGCTACAAGCCCTTCATCTGGAGGACGCCCTTCGATGGCGATCTCTATTTCACCTGCAATGCGTACAACCCAACTGATGTGGGGGGCGACTTGTGGTCGCTCACCGCGACCTTCGAACAAACCCACCAGGTGATCTGATGGCCGAGAGCATCTACGAGGACATCCAGAAGCTTACGCCGGGGCAGTACGTCGAACTTTACGAGATGGATCTGACGTCCTTGGGCGGCGACATCTACTATTTCCATGGCTATACCCAGGTTGGGCCGATCCATTGGCAAGGATTGGAATACACGCCATGGCCCATCAAGATCGAAGGCATGGGCATGACCGGGGAGGGGCAGCAGAACAGCCCGACGCTGTCCGTGGGCAACGTCTCCGGCCTGCTCACGGCACTTTGTCGAATCTACGACGACCTGGTGGACGCGAAGATTGTCCGACACCGCACACTGGGGCGTTTTCTCGATGCGGCAAACTTCCCTGGCGGAAATCCTGAGGCCGACCCGCAGGAGCACTTCGCGGACGACACCTACGCAATCGACCAGAAGCAGTCAGCTGACGATGAGATGATGGTGTTTGCTCTGAAATCGCCCCTGATTGCCTCTGACCGCAAACTTCCAGGTCGACAGATCGTCGCCAACTGTTGCCAATGGCTCACGATCGGTGGTTACCGCGGCGCGTACTGCGGCTACACCGGTTCGAACTATGCCACCGACAAAGATGTGCCGACTGATGATCCAGAGCGGGACATGTGCTCGGGCACTCTGACCGGCTGCAAGCTGCGCTTCGGCGAACACAACCCGCTGCGCTACGGCAGTTTCCCTTCCGCAGGCACCTGAGGTTTCCCATGAAGATTTCGCAGGCCGTCATTGCGGCCATGTACGCGCACGCCCGTCTAAAGGCGCCGGAGGAAAGCTGCGGGCTGTTGGTCAGGGTCGGGCGCAAGCTGGAGTATCTGCCGATCGCCAACGCAGCGGTGAATCCCCAGCAGGATTTCCGTATCAGCGCCGAGGACTGGGCCGACTCCGAGGATCAAGGCACGATCGCCGCGGTGGTGCACAGCCACCCTGGCCAATCGGCCAGGCTTAGCGCCGCGGATCGCACCGCGATGGAGGCAACCGCAATTCCTTGGGTGATCATCGAGGTGCGCGAAGGCGTGCCGGTATCACATCTGGTGCACGAGCCAACGGGATACCAGGCGCCGCTGGTTGGCCGCCCATTCCATCACGGGGTGCTGGACTGCTACACGTTGGTGCGAGACTACTATCAGCGCGAACTAGGCATCGTGCTTCCCGACTACGAGCGTGAAGATGGATGGTGGGAAAAGGGCCAGGATCTCTATGCTGACAACTTCGAGGCGGCTAACTTCTATCCAGTGGACCCTGACGACCTTCGCCAAGGCGATCTGATCGTCATGCAGGTGCGCGCCGAAAAGGCGAACCATGCGGGCGTATACTTGGCCGATGGTCGTCTCAAGACCGAACCCGAGCATCATCCGGTACCGGGAGGGATCCTGCATCACCTCTACGGGCGCGACTCCAAGCGAGACGTATTTGGCGGATTCTGGCGCGAGGCAGCCCGCTTCTACATGAGGCATCGCGATGCAAAGTGACTGCTGGTACAGTTTTCGCTTTGTCCATTGGAGGTCACGCATGAAGAGTGCTGCAGGTCTGGCAATAGCCGCAATGGTTCTGACGGGTTGCTCGTGGTCTGTCGAGGAGGCTAGAGGAAAAGGCCCCCTTGAAACATATCGCTCCAGTAAAGACGAAACTGAGCTTGCGAAATGCACCTTGTTCGCGTGGCAAAACGACTCGCTGTTTGGAACCAGG
>NZ_JBJJLN010000044.1:0-37405 GCF_046230725.1 Pseudomonas sp. KCJK9000
TTATAAGGGGATTGGAAGATCGGTCAAGGGTTAATTTCATTTATTTGAAATATTCCACATGCAGAGCATTAGGCCCTCTCAAACCTCAAACCGCTCTCCCCTGCCGCCGTGCAGCCCTGGGGAGCCAGCGCGAAACCGTGGGCACCCGCAATACCATCAACACCACACCAATAAATGCATAGATTGCCCACTCCCTCAGGTCTGATCGCACGATCCACAGGAAATGCAGCAACCCCAAACCGAGCACCCCATATACCAGCCTGTGCAGCTTCTTCCACCTTGCCCCCAATCGGCGCTGGCTATACCGGTTCGAGGTAACCGCAAGCACCAGCAAAACGAGAAAGCCGAGCGCACCGACGATAATGTATGGCCGCTTGCGCAGCTCTACCGCCAACTGCGCCCAATCCAACCCAAGGATGAAAAACAGGTAGGCCAGGACATGCAGCAAGATATAGGCAAACACCCACAACCCCAGTTGCCGCCGAACCACGATCCACCCCGACCAGCCTGTCAGCTTCTGTAACGGCGTCATGCTCAAGGTGACCAGCAGGAAGATAAGCGCCCCCAACCCCAGCCGATCCATCAGGATTTTCCCAGGATCCGGCCCCAGCAGGTTCATCACCGCCGCGTACAGCCACCAAGCAGGAAACAGGCACCCCACAATGAAGATGCCCAAGCGAAACAATGGGTAGCGCATCAATAGTTCTTCCGCAGGTCCAGCCCGGTATACAGCGACGCCACGTCATCGGCATAGCCATTGAACATCTGGGTATCTCGCACATTGGGACTGAACAGCCCGCTGGGCAAGCGCCGCTCGCGGGCTTGGGTCCAGCGTGGATGGTCGACGGTTGGGTTGACGTTGGCGTAGAAGCCATACTCATCCGGTGCCAGCCCCTGCCAGGTAGTCCCTGGCTGCTCAGCCACAAGGCTGATGCGCACGATCGACTTTATGCTCTTGAAGCCGTACTTCCATGGCACCACCAGACGCAAGGGCGCGCCATTCTGGTTGGGCAGCTCACGTCCATACATCCCGACCGCTAGAATCGCCAAGGGATGCATGGCTTCATCCAGGCGCAATCCCTCTCTGTACGGCCAGTCGATCAATGCAAAGCCTGAACGTTGCCCAGGCATATGTTGCGGATCCTTCAGTGTCTCGAAGCGCACGTAGCGCGCTTTCGAATTCGGCTCGACCTGTTTGAGCACCTGCGCCAAAGGGAAGCCCAACCACGGTATGACCATCGACCACGCCTCAACGCAGCGCAGCCGGTAGATACGCTCTTCAAGCTGGTACGGTTTGACGAAGTCTTCCAAGGCATAGCGCCCCGGCTTGCCCACCTCGCCATCCACAACGACCGACCAAGGCTCGGTTTTCAGGCTGTCGCCATTGGCGGCCGGGTCACCCTTGTCAGGCCCGAACTCATAGAAATTGTTGTAATGCGTAGCATCTTTGAAGGGGGTGATCGCCTCGCCATCGGCCATAACGGCCTGCCAATGAGCAGCGCCGAGCTTTTCGGTGAACCAGGCAGGCGCATTACCGGGCGCAGCATCGGCATAGCGCGAAGCCTCAGCGGCGCGCGCCGGCCCAGGCAATGCGCCCAGGGCAAGGCCGGCTAAGGAGCCACCGAGCAATCTACGACGGGAAAGGTAAATGCCTTCGGGGGTGATCTCGGCTGCCTTGCAGTCTGAAGACCTTGGAAGCTTGATGAGCATGGTCGGCTCCACAGCACTGGATGACGGATGTACCAGTAAGACTATGGAGCCGGAGGGTTATTCCAGCATTAAATAATTATCACGCCTTGCGCCGACGACCGCGCAGCAGAAACTGGATAGGGCCCGACGCCGCGTAAGCAAGGAAGATCAGCAGCAGGATGCGCGGCGGGTCGCTGAATACCACGGCAAACACCAGCACCACCGCAAGAATCGCCACGAAAGGCACGCGCCCCTTGAGGTCCAGCTCCTTGAAGCTGTTGTACTTGATGTTGCTGACCATCAACATACCGGCAGCAGCAACCAGCAAGGCCACCAGGAACGATAGCTTGGAGCCCTGGATGCCGAAGTCACTGAACGCCCACACGGTACCGGCAACGACGCCTGCGGCAGCTGGGCTGGCAAGGCCGATGAAGTAGCGCTTGTCGGCAGTGCCGACCTGGGTATTGAAACGCGCCAGACGCAGCGCGGCACCGGCCACATAGATGAAGGCAACCATCCAGCCGATCTTGCCCATGTCAGCCAGCGCCCAACCAAAGGCCAGCAAGGCCGGGGCCACGCCGAAGGCAACCATGTCCGACAGCGAGTCATATTCGGCGCCGAAGGCGCTCTGGGTATTGGTCATCCGTGCCACGCGGCCGTCGAGGCCGTCGAGCACCATGGCCACGAAGATAGCGATGGCGGCGATGGCGAAGTATTTGCTCGCCTCGCGGGGGTCGCCAGCGCTTTGCGCACTCATCGAGCTGATGATGGAATAAAAACCGGCAAACAGGTTGGCGGTGGTGAACAGATTGGGCAGCAGATAGATGCCGCGATGGCGCACCTTGCGCCCTTCGGCGTCATGCCCTTCTTCAACGTGCTCATCGACAGGTAGCAGGCTTTCGGCGTCGGAGGGCTTGTTCGGCTCTTCGGGACGTTCGCTCATGGAGGGTACCTTGCAACAGGATGGAAAATGTTCGACACGGGCCCGCGAAACAGGTTCTGACAGCGAGCCACTGGTCTGCTTTATACCAGAAGCTGACTGCCAGAACGAAAAAACGCGGCCGAAGCCGCGTTTTTCATCTTTCGATAAGACTTAGTTCTTGGTCTTGTCGACGATTTTGTTGGCCGAGATCCACGGCATCATCGAACGCAGTTGCTCGCCGATGATTTCGATGCCGTGAGCGGCGTTGTTGCGGCGCTTGGCGGTCATCGATGGGTAGTTGGTAGCGCCTTCGGAGATGAACATCTTCGCGTACTCGCCGTCCTGGATGCGCTTGAGAGCATTGCGCATGGCCTTGCGGGATTCTTCGTTGATGACTTCTGGACCGGTGACGTATTCACCGTACTCGGCGTTGTTGGAGATCGAGTAGTTCATGTTGGCGATGCCGCCTTCGTACATGAGGTCAACGATCAGCTTCAGCTCGTGCAGGCACTCGAAGTAGGCCATCTCTGGCGCGTAGCCAGCTTCGACCAGGGTTTCGAAACCGGCTTTGACCAGTTCGACGGTACCGCCGCACAGTACAGCCTGCTCACCGAACAGGTCGGTTTCAGTCTCGTCCTTGAAGGTGGTTTCGATGATGCCGGTACGGCCGCCGCCCACACCCGAAGCGTACGACAGAGCCACGTTCTTGGCGTTGCCCGAGGCGTCTTGGTAGATGGCGATCAGATCAGGAATACCGCCGCCTTTGACGAACTCGGAGCGAACGGTGTGGCCCGGAGCCTTCGGCGCGATCATGATCACGTCGAGGTCAGCACGCGGCACAACCTGGTTGTAGTGGATGGCGAAGCCGTGGGAGAAGGCCAGGGTAGCGCCCTTCTTGATGTTCGGCTCGATTTCCTGCTTGTACAGCTGGCCCTGGAACTCGTCCGGGGTCAGGATCATGACCAGGTCTGCAGCAGCGACGGCGGAGGCAACGTCGGTCACTTTCAGGCCGTGGGCTTCTGCCTTGGCAACGGTGGCCGAGCCTTTACGCAGACCGATAGTGACATCAACACCGGAGTCTTTCAGGTTGCAAGCCTGAGCGTGGCCTTGCGAGCCGTAACCGATGATGGCGACTTTCTTACCCTGGATGATGGAAAGGTCGCAGTCTTTATCGTAGAAAACTTTCATGAAAATACCCCTGGTTATATCTCGGCCCCCTGCGGAGCCATCGCTAATTTATGAATTCAGATGCTGAGCACTTTGTCGCCACGGGCAATGCCGGTAACGCCGCTGCGCACGGTTTCGAGAATCGATGCGGTGCCGATGGCCTGGATGAAGCTGTCCAGCTTGTCGCTGGTGCCGCTCAGTTGCACGGTGTACACACTGGCAGTCACATCGACGATCTGGCCACGGAAGATATCCGTGGTGCGCTTGATCTCGGCGCGCTGGGCACCGGTGGCCTTGACCTTGACCAGCATCAGTTCACGCTCGATGTGAGCGCTCTCCGACAGGTCGACAAGTTTCACCACTTCGACCAGCTTGTTCAGGTTCTTGGTGATTTGCTCGATCACCTCGTCATGGCCAACGGTGGTCAGCGTCAGACGCGACAAAGTCGGGTCTTCGGTCGGCGCCACGGTCAGGCTTTCAATGTTGTAGTTGCGCTGGGAGAACAGGCCGACCACACGGGACAGAGCACCGGGTTCGTTTTCCAGCAGCAGAGAGATGATATGCCGCATATCAGGTACGCTCCGTCTTGCTCAGCCACATGTCACGCATCGAGCCATCCTTGATCTGCATCGGATAGACGTGCTCGCTGCGGTCCACCGCGATGTCGATGAACACCAGGCGGTCCTTCATCGCAAACGCTTCTTCCAGCTTCGGCTTGAGGTCCTTGAGGCTGGTGATGCGTATGCCGACGTGGCCATAGGCCTCGGCCAGCTTGATGAAGTCAGGCAGCGACTCGACGTACGAGTGCGAGTGACGACCGTTGTAGGCCATGTCCTGCCACTGGCGGACCATGCCCAGTACACCGTTGTTCATGTTGACGATCTTCACCGGCAGGCCGTACTGCATGCAGGTGGACAGCTCCTGGATGTTCATCTGGATACTGCCCTCGCCGGTCACGCAGGCCACGTCCTGGTCCGGGAAGTTGAGCTTGATGCCCATTGCCGCCGGGAAGCCGAAGCCCATGGTGCCCAGGCCACCGGAGTTGATCCAGCGGTTCGGTTTGTTGAAGCGGTAATACTGCGCCGCGAACATCTGATGCTGGCCAACGTCGGAGGTGATGAAAGCATCACCATTGGTCACTTCGCACAGCGTCTCGATGACTTTCTGCGGCTTGATGACGTTACCGTCGCCCTTGTCGTAAGGGAACAGTTCGCCATTGCCACGCCATTCGTCGATCTGCTTCCACCAGGCATCCAATGCCGCCTTCTCAGGCTGGCCACCGATTTCCTTGAGGATGCCGAGCATTTCGCTGAGCACGCTGTCGACCGGGCCTACGATCGGCACGTCGGCCTTGATCATCTTGGAAATCGACGCTGGGTCGATATCGACATGGATGATCTTGGCGTTCGGGCAGAACTTGGCCGGACCATTGACCACGCGGTCATCGAAGCGCGCACCGACGGCGAAGATCACATCAGCGTTGTGCATGGCCATGTTGGCAGTGAAGCTGCCGTGCATGCCCAGCATGCCGAGGAACTGGCGATCAGTACCCGGGAAGCCACCCAGCCCCATCAGGGTGTTGGTTACGGGCAGGTTCAGCGACTTGGCGATTTCGGTCAGCGCTTCGGAGCCACCACCCAAAATCACACCACCACCGGCATAGACGATCGGGCGCTTGGCAGCCAAGAGCATTTCGGCAGCCTTGCGGATCTGACCAGAGTGGCCACGTACAGCCGGGCTGTAGGAACGCAGCTTGACCTTCTTCGGATAGACGTACTCGAACTTCTCGGCCGGGTTGGTCATATCTTTTGGAATGTCGACCACGACCGGGCCCGGGCGGCCGGATTGCGCCAGGTAGAACGCTTTCTTGAGTACCTCAGGGATCTCGGTGGGGTTCTTGATCATGAAGCTGTGCTTCACGATCGGCCGCGAGATACCGATCATGTCGGTTTCCTGGAAGGCATCGGTCCCCACCATGGTGCTGGGCACCTGGCCGGACAGGATGACCATCGGGATCGAATCCATATAGGCAGTGGCAATGCCGGTGATGGCATTGGTCGCGCCCGGGCCGGAGGTCACCAGCACCACACCGGCCTTGCCGGTGGCGCGGGCGTAGCCGTCCGCCATATGGGTTGCCGCCTGCTCGTGACGAACCAGGATGTGTTCCACTTCCGGTTCTTTGAACAGTGCGTCGTAAACATGAAGGAGAGCACCACCAGGGTACCCGTAGATGTGCTTAACGCCTTCGTCACGCAAGAAGCGGACGACCATTTCAGCGCCGGATAAAAGCTCCACGTTGATCACCTCTAAAACGCCAGAATACCGCCCCTCTGTGGACGGGTCTTAATAGGTTTACTGCCAAGCAGAGCATGAGCGAACGTCAGCACTGACTGAGCAAGTATTGGGAGCCCCCCAGAGTGTTGCGGGGGTTTCCCACCCAGCGCGAGGTAACGCGTTGCGGGGTGTAGCAGGCGGCGCGGGTATGCGCCTCATGATCTGCTTAGCGGGTCTGCTTCTGGCAGTCCCTCTAAAGCGGAATCTGGATTCTTGTGATTTGGCGCCTACAAGTCAAGAAAAATTATTGCCAATTTTCCCCCAAGTTGAATTACAGCCACCACGAAAAACCGACTCAGCAGCAGAAAAAATAAGATTTTAATAAAAAAGGGCCACAATCTGCGGCCCTTGAAGGAAAAACTGAAGAAATCAGGCTCAAGCAGCGATCAATCGATCGAATGCTGCCAACAGTCGGCGCAGCTCGCGACTTTCTTCCGGACGATCGGTGAACACGGTTTCAGCCATTACCAGAATGCTGGAAGCATTTGGCAACGGCTGCCCAAGCTCGATGATGATCTTCATGCGCGGCAGGAAGATCCATTGCAACCACTGCTCGAAACTGAGCGTATCCACCGCGAAGGGTATGGTGCTGGCCAGCGCTTCATCGCTTGGCGGCTCGTCATCCCACCAGCCCTGCACCTGCAGCTCACGCTCGATGAGCAACAGATGGTCGGCGATATCGAGAATGCGTTGCTCGACCATCATGAATTGGTCCGCGCTTTCTGTCGTGCCAGCGCGGCGCCGGCACTATCACCCTGTTTTTCGCGCGCTTGGGCAATGATGTTCCAAAGCTCGGCTTGCAGATCCGGGCGACCGTTGGCGTAGGTCAGGGCCCGGCGAGCCAGTTGCTCGGCTTGAGGCGCATCGCCTTGGGACAGGCGCACCTGAGCCAGACGATAAAGCACCTGCGGCTCACGTGGGGCAATGCGCTGGGCACGCTCGAGGCTGGACGCTGCACCGTTGTAGTCACCACTGCCCTGCTGCGACTGGGCGGTTGTCAACAACGCCAGCACCGGGCCATCCAGTTGCTCGTCGGCCGATAGGCCACCAGATGGCGCGCTGCTGCGGGGGATGCCGGTCGGGGCACTGGATGCAGCAGCAGCGCTGTTCATCGAGGCGATATCGAACGGTTCGTCGGCGATCGGGTTAGGGTTGGTAGTCTGCGGCCCCGACGTCACGGGGCCTGGAGTGATCGGGCCTGTGCTGATCGGCGCCCCACCGCTGGCTGCCGGGAAGGTCTGGATACCTGCGGCGCCTGCACCTTGCGGGATCATCACGGTCACCCCGGAGTCCTCCGGCAGCGACTGCGCCTGCGCGGTGCCATTGCTCATGCCGGCAGGCGAGCGATTGGCCTGCACACGCTCACTATTGGACACCCGGGTGCTCGAGTCCACAACCGGGATGTTGCCACGCTGCACGGTCGAACAGCCCTGCAGCACCACCAGCGCCGTCACGGCAGGAAACAGCCACTTATTCAAATTCACACCTCATCAATGCTGCTCAGGGCTCAGTTCATCCAGCCCTTGACCCAGTCCATGACCGATTCTGCCGGATTCTGCTCACCACCGCAGGTTGCTCCGGCAGGCGGTTCGCTGCCGCGAATATACGGCATCTGCACGGCGCCCGGACAGCTGCTGTCTGAACCTTTGCCGCTATAAGGATCGATCCACGCCTGCACGATGTTGTCAGGTTGAGGCATGTCCAGTGGCAGCGGGTCGGCCTTTTTCATGAAGCTGGTCCAGACCTGCAAGGCGCCAGTTGCACCGGTAAATGGGGTTTTGCCGTTATCGTCGCGCCCCATCCACACCACTGCCAGCAGATCCTGGCTGAAACCAGAGAACCAGCTGTCGCGCGAATCGTTACTGGTACCGGTCTTGCCGGCCAGGGTCAGAGAGCTTGGCAATACGTTGTAGACCGAGCGGCCAGTACCCTCACGCATTACCCGCTGCATGGCATTCTGCACCAGGTAGATGGAGCCTGGGTCGAAGGTCTGCTGGATCTGGAACGGGTAGCGCTTTAGCGGCTCGCCTTCGGCAGTGAGCACGCTGCGGATACCACGCATCGGGGTATTGAAGCCACCGTTGGCGATGGTCTGGTACATGGTCGCAACTTGCATCGGCGACATGCCGCCAGCCCCCAGCAACATGGCAGGGAATGCCGGCCAGTCGACCTTGACGCCGAGGCGGCCGATGGTCTTGATGACATTGGGCACGCCCACTTCAAGGCCAAGCTTGGCGGTCGACAGGTTGAGGGAGTTGGCCAGGCCCTGGTACAGGTAGATCGTACCGTGCGAGCGCCGGTCGTAGTTCTGCGGGCGCCACACCTGGCCGTCGGCGCCTTTGACCGAGAACGGCTCGTCCTGCACCCAAGTGGTCAGGGTGTATTTGCTTGGCTGTTCCAAGGCGGTCAGGTAGACGGCCGGTTTGACCAGCGAGCCAATGGGCCGCACAGCATCGATGGCTCGGTTGAAGCCGGCATAGCCGGATTGGCGGCTGCCGATCAAGGCTTGCACCTCACCGGTCTCCGGGTTGGTCACAACCATCGCCGACTCGACTTCGTCAGCGCCTTTGCGCCCACCAATGCGCTTGAAGGTTTCGGCCATGGAAGCTTCGGCTTTCATCTGCAGGATCGGATCGAAACTGGTGAAAATCCGCAAGCCTTCTTCAGTCAAGTCTTCGTCGCGATAATCCTGGCGCAGCTGGCGCTTGACCAGGTCGAGGAAAGCAGGGAACGAGCTGTCGGCAAGGCTGCCGCGCTTGGTCACGCCCAAAGGCATCTTCTTCGCCGCATCGACTTCTGCCTGGCTGGCTACGCCTTGCTCGGCCACGAGGTCCAGAACCAGGTTACGCCGGGCAAGGGCACGCTCAGGATAACGGCGCGGGTTGTAGTACGACGGGCCCTTGACCATGCCCACCAGCAAGGCGATCTGATGCAGCTTCAGCTCCGAGAGCGGCTGGCTGAAGAAGAACTGGCTGGCTAGGCCGAAACCATGCACCGCACGCTGGCCATCCTGGCCGACGAACACTTCGTTGAGGTACGCCTCGAGGATTTCACGCTTGTCGTAATGCAGCTCCAGCAGCACGGCCATCATTGCTTCGGTGAGCTTACGGGTCAGGCTACGCTCGCTGGTCAGGTAGAAGTTCTTTACCAACTGCTGGGTCAGGGTACTGCCGCCCTGGCGCATGGAGCCGGACGAGGTGTTCACCCACATGGCCCGGGCAATGGATTTGGGCGATACGCCGAAGTGGCTGTAGAAGTCCCGGTCTTCGGTGGCAACCAGGGTTTCGAGCAAATATGGCGGCACCTGGTCGATCTTGATCAGGATGCGGTCTTCGAGGTTCTTGGGATAGATACCCCCGATCATCAGAGGCTCCAGGCGGACCACATCGAGCTTCTTGCCATTGGCGCCGGTCAGGTCTGCCACATAGTCGCCGGAGAAGCGCACACGCACGAACTGCGCAGGCTCCATACCCTCGTAGAACTGGAAGCCACGGGTATTGAGGTCGACGCTATTGCCGTTGACCGCTGCTGCGCCCGGGCCGTTGGCGGCGCTCTCACGGCGATAGCCAAGGGCATCGAGCTCGGTGAGGAAGTCGTTCTTGCTCAGTTTCTGCCCGGTGAACAGCTCCAACGGCCGGGCATAAACCTTGGCCGGGATAGTCCAGCGCTTGCCGGAAAACTTCTCCTGCACAACGGCATCGAGGTAAACCGCGAAGCCGGCAAGGATCACCAGGCCTACCAGGCTGAGCTTCAAGGCCCAGCCCAGCCAGGCGCGTGAGCGGCCGGTCGGGCGTTTCTGAGGGGTGCGAGTATTTCGAGTTCGAGTCATGGCGGCGGATTATACGCACTTTATGAAGGGTAGGCAGACGCCCTCTGGCGGTATGCAGGGACGGCACCATTGACCATAATGGCGCTTTCGAATTCCCTGTCCCCGGAAGGATTTCCCGTGAGCCAAGCCTTGATCAACGCGTTGCAGAACCCTGCCCTGTACCCTCACCCCGTGGACGGGTTCCAGCTCATCGAGACGCACATCTCCTGGGTCCTGCTCACTGGCGAGTACGCCTACAAGATCAAGAAGCCGATGAATTTCGGCTTCCTCGACTTCACCAGCCTGGGCCAGCGCCAGCATTTTTGTAATGAAGAATTGCGCCTCAACCAGCGCATGACCGAAGGCCTGTACCTCGAGGTGCTGCCGATCACCGGTAGTGTCGAAGCGCCGCGGATCGGTGGTGAAGGCCAGGCGTTCGAATATGTGCTGAAGATGCGCCAATTCCCCCAGGGCCAGATGCTCAACACCCTGCAGGCCAATGGCGAACTGGGTACCAGCCATATCGACCAGATGGCTCGCCAGATCGCCGAGTTTCACCTGCAGACGCCCAGGGTACCGGCCGATCAGCCGTATGGCTCGCCAGAAAGCGTCATGGCCCCGGTCGAGCAGAACTTCGAGCAGATCCGTCCATTTCTGAGCGACAAGGCCGACCTGCAGCAACTGGACAACCTGCAAGCCTGGGCGCGCAGCAGCTTCGAACGCCTCGAAGGGCTGTTCGCCTCACGCAAAGCCAACGGCTTCATCCGCGAATGCCATGGCGACATCCATCTGGGCAACGCAACCGTGATCGATGGCAAGGTCGTGATTTTCGACTGCATCGAGTTCAATGAGCCCTTCCGCAAGACCGACGTGTGGGCCGATACCGGTTTTCTGGCCATGGACCTGGAAGACCGCGGCCTCAAGTGCCTGGCACGGCGCTTCATCAGCCAGTACCTCGAGCTGACCGGCGACTACGAGGGCCTGCAACTGCTCAATTTCTACAAGGCCTACCGCGCCTTGGTACGCGCCAAGATTGCCCTGTTCAGCATGCCCGCCAATGCCGATGGCGTGCAGCGCGCCACCAGCCTGCGCACCTACCGCAACTACGCCAACCTGGCAGAAAGCTACAGCGCCATTCCTTCTCGCCTGCTAGCCATCACCCACGGCGTGTCGGCCGTGGGCAAGAGCCACGTGGCCATGCGCCTGGTCGAAGCGCTGGGAGCAGTGCGTGTACGCTCGGACGTGGAGCGCAAGCGACTGTTCGGCGAACAGCAGCAGGATGCCGATCAGCTTCACACTGGCATCTACGGCCAGGACGCCAGTGCAGCGACCTATCAGCGCCTGCACGAATTGGCGGCAATGATCCTGCGTGCAGGCTTCCCGGTCGTGCTCGATGCCACCTACCTAAAGGCTGAACAGCGCCAGGCGGCAGCAGGCGTGGCCAGCGAGACGGGCGTGCCGTTCCTGATCCTCGATTGCCAGGCCCCGGAAGCGGTGATCGCCAGCTGGCTGCAACAGCGCCAGGCGCAAAACAGCGACCCGTCCGATGCAACGCTGGAGGTGGTCAAGGCTCAGCAGCAGAACCGTGAACCACTCAATGCCCAGGAGCAGCAACACAGCACCCGCATCGACACTCAGGAATCCAGTGGCATGGACCAGGTGATCGAACAGATTCGTCAGCGTCTGCCAGGGCTGTAAACGCACCCCGCGCCTGTTCCGGCTATTCGGAGCAGGCGCCAACCCTCGCTACTGCGCTTGTCATTCCCATATTCCCGATGGCCAAACGCCGCGTATTTCCCAACCCCCGCTACACTCCTCTCTGACCTGCTCGCGATTTATCCCCCCCGACCCGTTCAGCCATCGCAAGGAGGCTCGATGAACGATGAATTGCAGCATTTGAAAAATCTTGGCAAGACCTCTGCGCAGTGGTTGCATGCCGCCGGTATCCACAGTGCATCGGACTTGCGTCGGCTGGGCGCGGTCGGTGCCTACCAAGCGGTGAAAACCCGAGGGTTCAGGGCGTCCAAGGTGTTGCTGTACGCAATCGAAGGGGCCTTACTGGACATTCACTGGAACGATTTGCCAGCCGAACGCAAGCGAGCCCTCAATCAGCAGCTAGACGCAAAAAGTCAGCTGCCAAAAAAATCGGGATTAAATGCAGAAAAAGGATTGACGCCGTAATGAGAATCGTTATGATTATCACAACTGGTCGCGAGACTGGTTGGATAACCTAAGAGGCCTTGGTTCGGACTCTCAGATTATCTCCTCATCAGGCTAATCACGGTTATTGACCCGGCACTTTGCCGGGTCTTTTTTTGCCTGCGATTCAGGGCCCGCTGGCGTATCTATTTGAACCGGGCGCAGTAATCCTGCTCTGGCATCGCCGCGGTGTACCAGACGTAATCGGCCATTGCCGGCTCGACCTGCTCCCCGACCTCGGCCAGCAGCAGCACCTTGCTTTCACCTTTTGCGCCCAGATCGGCGAGGTGCAACGGTACCCCTAGGTCCTTGCGCGCATGGTAGGCACCGGCGAGCAACAATGCAGGCTGCGGCGCCGCCAGCAGCCGTTCGGCAATACGCCGATCGCGCTGTTGCTGCACCGCCAGCATCGCCGGGAGCTGGCTATCGGGCAACAGGCCGCAGTGCCCCTGCTTGACGTGTTCGCGCAGGGCCGCCCTGACCGATGGAGCGGTGGATAGAGTGCCCGTCAAGCGCACCGGGTTGCGATAGGCCTCGCGCAGTTGCGCAGGTGAAAGGTTGGCCGCCAACAGCGGCACCTGGTGTTGCAACGCTTCTCGGACGATGGGGCCGTAAAGCTGCCAGTCCCAGCCTTTATCCCAAGCCAGTGCTGTGGGCAGGTCCTGGGGGAGTTGCGCAAGCCCGGCGAGTGCATCGGCCTTGCTCTGCTGCTCAGGTTGCAGCATTTCCAGCAGCAGGCTGCCCTGGGCCCGATGCAGCTGCAGCGCGCGCAACAACCATAATTGCAATGCATGATGATCGGGGCTGTCGTGCTTCTCCCCGACCAGTACGCGGGCCGCATCGGCCAAGCCTTGTATGAGCTGCTCAGGGCTGATCACCTGCCCGCTGGCCACGTCGTGTATCTGCCCCAGCTCAGGGCTATCAAGGCCCTCGCTGCCCTGCCAGGCGGGTAACGGCGGCAAACTGGCCTGGCAGCCCGCTAGCACCAAGCTCAGAAAAAATACTGAAGCGCACAGCAGTGGATAGCCCACGGGGATTGCCTCCTAGCGGGTAATGATCAATGGGTGCCCCCGTTCAGGATGGGGCTGCACCAGCACGTCGATACCAAACACGGCTTTGAGCAGCGACGGCGTCAGAACCGCCTGCGGCGCCGCCAGGGCGTGGCTACGACCCTCTTGCAGCAGCATGATGCGATCACAGTATCGCGCCGCCAGGTTCAAGTCATGCAGGATCACCAGCACAGCGGCGCCGGAATCGGCGAACCGGCGCACGGCCTCCAGGGTGGTGTGCTGATGCAGCGGGTCGAGCATCGATGTGGGCTCATCGAGTAGCAACGTAGCGCCCGCCTTCCCCGGCCAAAGCTGGGCCAGCACTCTTGCCAGATGAACCCGTTGCCGTTCGCCGCCCGACAGCGCCAGGTAACTGCGCCCCACCAAATGCCCGGCATCCGCTGCCTGCAGCGCATGCTCGATGATCTCGGCATCTCGCAGTTGCCCGCTGTCATGCGGCATGCGGCCCATGGCCACAACTTCCTCGACCTTGAAAGAAAAACCCAGGCTCGAGGCCTGCGGTAGTACTGCCAGGCACCTGGCACGCGCCTGCCCTGGCCAGTCAGCCAAAGGGCGACCTTGCAGGGTTACTTGGCCACGCTGCGGCACCAACTCGCCACACAAGACCCCGAGCAAGCTGCTCTTGCCAGCCCCATTGGGGCCAAGAACGCCCGTCACCTGTCCGGGGCTCAGTTGTAAATCTATGTCATGGAGCACGTCATTGCTGCCGCGGCGCAGATGCAGCCCTTGAACTTGCAGCATCAACTGCGCCCTCTTATCAACAGCATCAAAAAGAACGGCGCACCGATAAAGGCCGTGACGATACCGATTGGCAACTCGGCAGGCGCCAGCAACAGCCGCGCGGCAAGGTCGGCGAACAGCATGAGTATGCCGCCAGCCAGCAATGACGCGGGTAGCACGACCCGATGGTCGGGCCCAGCCAGCAGGCGCACCAGGTGGGGAACCACCAGGCCGATAAAACCGATCAATCCGGCGGCAGCCACGCCAGCGCCCACCCCCAATGCGGTACAGAACACCAGTTCGCGCTTGAGGCGCTCCACGTCGACCCCTAGGTGGCGCGCCTCCGACTCGCCCAACAACAAGGCATTCAACGCTTTGGCCCGGCGCGGTAGCCAGATGGCCACGCCCACAGCGATCAGCAACAGTGGCCAAAGCCGCGCGTAGCTGGCGCCATTGAGGCTGCCCAGGTTCCAGAATGTCAGGGTTCGCAGGGTGGCATCATCGGCCAGATAAGACAGCAGGCCCACGGCCGCGCCGCCCAGCGCTGTCATGGCCACACCGGCCAGCAGCATGGTGGCGACATGGGTCTGGCCATCACGTCGGCCTAGCCGATAAACCAGGGCAGTCACGCCTAACCCACCGATGAAAGCGCACAACGACAAAAGATAAGGCGCAATGACCTCTGGCAAACCACCCAGCCAGCTGCCACCGACGATGGCCAGCGCTGCGCCCATAGCCGCCCCAGAGGCAACACCGACCAGGCCCGGGTCGGCCAGAGGGTTTCGAAACAGCCCCTGCATGGCCACCCCAGATAACGCCAGTACCGCGCCCACTGCCAAGCCCAGTAAGGTACGCGGAAGGCGAATCTGCCCAACAATCATCTCGGCCTGTTGCACCCCGTCGCCTGCGATGGGCACGCCCAGCAGGCGCAGACCGGCGCGGGCGGTGTCGCCCAATGGCAGGCTCACCGGCCCTAGTGCCAGTGACAACCACACCGCCAGCAGGCACAGCAATGTCAGGCAAGTGAAAAGTGTTCGCGGTGCAATCCGTTGTTTCATTTAGCGTTGCTTGCCGGATAGAACGCCGCGGCCAGTGCCTGCAAGGCCCCTGGCAAACGCGGGCCCAGGCCACCCACCAACAAAGTCGGGTCGAACGACACCAGGCGCTGTTCATGCACGGCGCGCGAAGCCGCCAACCCGGGATTCTCCTTCAGCAAGGCCTGCAACGCCTGCTCGCCGGCCAGCGCACGGTCGGAAAACACCACGACATCCGGGTCGAGCGCCGCCAATGCCTCGCTGGAAAAATTCTTGTAGCCCTGGTGCTCTGCGAGGTTACGCGCACCTGCCTGGCGCAGCACCCAATCCCCTGCCGTGCCCTGCCCGGCAACCAGCGGCTTGGCGCCGGCATGGCCGATCAGCAGCAGCACGCCCGGTGCCTTGCGTTGCTGCTTGGCCTGCGCCACGTGCAGCTCCAGCGCCTGCATTTGCTGGCGATAGCTGGCCGACAGCTGCGCGGCCTTCTGCTCGGAGCCCAACAGCGCGCCCAAGTGCGTGAGGTTCTGATCCACCGCAGCCAACTCAGCCTGGCTTGTGAACAGCTCCACCCGCACACCGGCATTACGCAACTGCGTGAGTACCGGCGGCGGCCCCATCTCGTCGGTGCCCACCAGCACATCGGGGCGCAAGCTGAGAATGCCTTCAGCTGACAACTGCCGCTGATAACCTATGCTGGGCAGCGCCTTGAGCGACTCGGGGTGCTGGCTGGTGGTATCCACCCCCACAAGGCGTGACTCACCGCCCAGCTCGCAGATCCACTCACTCAGCGCACCGCCGGCACTCACCCAGCGTTGCGGCACATCGGTGGCCCCAGCCTGGAGAGCAGTGAATAAAGCTGCACACAGGGCGAGCAAAGCAGCGGGACGGCGCATCGTTGGTTTCCTTCTGAAGGCGGGCCGCAGGCCTTGTAGCGGGCGGCAGAACTGCGCACCATAGACAGCTGGCGCAGCCAATGAGTGGAATTTGATAATTATTCGCATTGACGCGTCAAGCCATCACTTTGTTTCACGAGCCTTTGTGCAATGCACTTTCTTTGTCCTTCCGCAGCCCTGCCCGAGGCCCACAGCCGCGCTTTCAGCGTAGACGGCATCGACCTGTTGGGCGTGCGCCGTCACGGCCAGGTTTACCTGTACCGTAACCGCTGCCCGCATCGCGGCATCCCGCTGAACTGGGCACCCGATGCTTTCGTGGATGAGAGCGCCAGCCTGATCCGCTGCGCCCATCATGGCGCGCTGTTTCTTGTGGAAAATGGCGAATGCGTGGCAGGCCCCTGTGAAGGCGAGGTGCTGCAAGCCCTAGGCTGCCATGAAGACAGCCAGGGCATCTGGCTCAAGAATTGAGCAGCACCGGCAGAGCGCGGTCGATGACAATTTGTTCGCGGTCCAGACGAACAGCGTAGGCCAACACGTGCACACCGTCCGCTACTGCAGCGCGCAGGGCCTGGGCATAGGCAAAGTCGATTTCCTCGGCAGGACGCACGGCCTCGATACCGGTAAGGTTCACGCAATACAGCTGCACGGCCCGAACGCCTTGACGGGCCAGGGCCGCCAATTCGCGCAGATGCTTGGCACCACGCTGGGTCACGGCATCCGGAAATGCCGCTACGGCCGTGTCCGGGTAACCCAGGGTTACGCTTTTGACCTCGACATAAGCAGGCCCGGCAGGGAACTCAAGGCGAAAATCCACCCGGCTGCGTTCTTCACCATAAGCGACCTCACGTTTGAGCCCTGTGAAACCGGCAAGCTCCTCAATCACGCCTGCTCGCAGAGCCTCCTCGACCAACGCATTGGCCCGCCCGGTATTGATACAGGCCAGGCGCCCCTGCGGCGTTTCGCTTATCTCCCAGGTGCCTGGCAGCTTGCGCTTGGGGTCATTGGAGCGGCTGAACCATACCTGCCCACCCTCGCGCATGCAGTTGAGCATGGAGCCGGTGTTCGGGCAGTGAATGGTGAGCTGCTCACCATTGGCCAACTCGATGTCCGCCAGAAAGCGTTTGTAGCGGCGCAGCAGGCGCCCTTGTTCCAGTTTTGGAAACAGCACCGTTAGCCCTGCCAGCTGCGCAGGCCACGGGCGATGCGCTCCACCGCCTGCTCCAGGCGCGGCAGGCTCTGGGTGTAGGCAAAGCGTACATGGTGCCCGGCCAAGTGGCGGCCAAAGTCCAGGCCCGGCGTGAAGGCCAGGTGTTCGGTTTCCAAAAAGTGCTGACAGAACGCGAACGCGTCACCGCCGAAGGCGCTGATATCGGCATACAGGTAGAACGCCCCCTGCGGCTCCACAGCGATGCGAAAGCCCAATTCACGTAACGCAGGCAACAGATAGTCGCGTCGACGAGCGAATTCAGCCCGGCGTTCCTCGAAAATCGCCAACGTTTGTGGCTGGAAACACGCCAGCGCAGCATGCTGAGCCATGCTCGGGGCACTGATGTAGAGGTTTTGTGCCAGCTTTTCCAGGTCGGCGACAGCACCGGGCGGCGCTACCAGCCAGCCAAGCCGCCACCCGGTCATGCCGAAATACTTGGAAAAACTATTGAGAACGAACGCCGAGTCGTCCACTTCCAGTACGCTCGGCGCATCCATGCCGTAGGTCAGGCCGTGGTAGATCTCGTCCACTACCAAATGGCCATGACGCTCATGGGTTGCCTTGGCCAGGCTAGCCAGTTCATCTCGCCCAAGCACCGTGCCAGTCGGGTTGGCCGGCGAGGCGACCAAGGCACCGACGCTGTCCTTGTCCCAGTAGCGTCCGACCAGGTCGGCTGTGAGCTGGTAATTGACCTCCGGCCCCACTGGCACCAACTGCGCCCCGCCTTCGACCAGGCGCAGAAAATGGCGGTTGCACGGGTATCCAGGGTCGGCCAACAGCCAGTGCTTGCCCGGGTCTACCAGCAGGCTGCTGGCCAGCAGCAACGCGCCCGAGCCACCCGGCGTGACCAGAATTCGCTCGGGGTCGATACCCAGGCCGTAACGCTGGCCATAAAAATCGGCGATCGCCTCACGCAGCGCCGGCAACCCACGGGCGGCAGTGTAGCGAGTGTGCCCGGCAGCCAACGCGGCCTGGCCGGCGGCGACGATCGGTGCAGCGGTGGTGAAGTCCGGCTCGCCGATTTCCAAGTGGATCACATCATGCCCGGCCGCTTGCAGCTCGTTGGCACGCGCCAGCAAAGCCATGACGTGGAAGGGTTCGATGGCGCGGCTGCGCGCACTGTAAGGGTGGGCCATGACCTTCTCTCAAATGGGGCTAAACTGTTGATTCTACCTGTGCACGGCAGCGAACGTGCGGCGCGTGCCGCTGTCAACACCTAGGATCGGGCCGGGGTAGCGCACCCCCGATCTATCTGGTAAGTTCGGCGGCTCGCAGTCGCAGGGCCGGCGGGTGCCGGAGATGGAGCAGCCTGCGCATTGGATCAGATGAGTGAGAGGCGGTCTATTCATGTCCACCGTAGAAAAGCAAAAAACCGGTCAGACCATGTACGGTGTCGAGCCCTATAAAGAGACCAAGGGCGAGGAGTACATGGGTGAGTCCATGAAGAATCACTTCACCAAGCTTCTCAACGCTTGGAAAGGCGAGCTCATGCAGAGTGTCGACCGCACTGTAGACCACATGAAGGACGAAGCTGCGAACTTCCCGGACCCGGCCGACCGGGCCAGCCAGGAAGAAGAGTTTGCCCTGGAGCTGCGCAACCGCGATCGTGAGCGCAAGCTCATCAAGAAGATCGACAAGACGTTGCAGAAGATTCAGGACGAAGAGTACGGCTGGTGTGACTCCTGCGGTATCGAGATCGGCCTGCGCCGCCTTGAAGCCCGCCCTACTGCCGACCTGTGCTTCGACTGCAAGGAAATTTCCGAGAAAAAGGAAAAGACTGTCGGCAAAGGCTGATCGTCAATCCACCCAAACGGGGCGCTTATTGCGCCCCGTTTCATTTATATGCCCGGCAATACCATGAAAGACTCCCGATACATCGGCCGCTTCGCCCCTACCCCAAGCGGGTTTCTGCACTTCGGCTCGCTGGTCGCCGCCCTCGCCTCCTGGCTGGATGCACGTGCGGTGGATGGCCGCTGGCTGTTGCGCATGGAAGACACCGACCCGCCGCGCGAAATGCCCGGCGCCCGCGATGCCATCCTGCAGACCCTGGAGCGCTACGGCCTGCACTGGGACGGCGAGGTGGTTTACCAGAGCCAACGCCACGAGGCTTATGCGGCAGTGGTAGAGCGCCTGTTCAACATGGGCCTGGCTTACGCCTGTACCTGTTCACGCAAGCAGCTCGAAGGCTACGACGGCCTCTACCCGGGCTTTTGCCGCAACGCAGGGCACGCCCGCGAAGGGGCGGCGATCCGGCTGCGGGTGCCTGAACTGCTCTACCGCTTCACTGACCGCGTGCAGGGTGAATTCCAGCAGCATTTGGGGCGGGAGGTGGGCGATTTCGTGATCCAGCGGCGCGATGGGCTGTATGCCTATCAACTGGCAGTGGTGTTGGACGATGCCTGGCAAGGCGTCACCGATATCGTGCGCGGCGCCGACCTGCTCGACAATACCCCACGGCAGCTTTACCTGCAGGAGCTGTTGGGCTTTTCCCAACCGCGCTACCTGCACATTCCCCTGATCGTTCAACCCGACGGGCACAAGCTAGGCAAGTCGTACCGTTCACCGCCCTTGCAGGCCGAGCATGCGACGCCATTGCTGTTACGCGCACTGCGGGCCCTGGGCCAGGACACCACCCCTGACATGCTGCTGGCAACGCCCGCCGAAGTGCTGGCGGTAGCGCGTCAGCAGTGGAGGCCAGAGGCAATTGCCCGAAAGGCCACGGTGCCAGAGGCTGACTTGCATTGAGACGGATGCGCCCCCCTCGCGGGTGAACCCTCTGTTGCAGGGCTTGCACAGTTGGGAGGGTGCGAGGTAACCCTCAGCGCGGGTTCACCGCTGAAGGGGGCGCCCAGGTCACACATTCTCGAAATCAAAAGTCGAACGAATTCAAACCCTTGGCCAATGCCATGGATTCCCGCTAGCATCCCCCCAGCCATTTGCGCCAATAATAACGCCAACCCCGCAGCGCCCAACCATCGAGGCCAGCATGTACATCTATCGTTTGGTCCTGCTTCTGGTCGTGGGGATCTATCTGTTCTCCCCGGCCATCATGGACTGGTGGATCGAACCGACCGGTGCCTGGTACCGCCCCTACCTGCTCTGGCTGATCCTGATCGTCGTCACCTTCATTCTGCAGAGCCAACGAGATGCCGATGAGCTTTAGCCTGACCCAGATGATCCTGATCAGCGCCGCGTACCTGATGGTGCTGTTCGGCGTGGCCTGGATCAGCGAGCGTGGGCTGATCCCGCGTTCGATCATACGCCACCCGCTGACCTACACGCTTTCGCTGGGGGTCTACGCCAGTGCCTGGGCCTTCTATGGCTCGGTAGGCTTGGCCTATCAGTATGGCTACGGCTTCCTCGCCTGCTACCTGGGGGTCTCGGGCGCCTTCCTGCTGGCGCCGGTGCTGCTGTATCCGATCCTCAAGATCACCCGCACCTACCAATTGTCGTCGCTGGCTGACCTGTTGGCATTTCGCTTTCGCAGCACTTGGGCTGGCGCGCTTACCACGATCATCATGCTGATAGGCGTGCTACCCCTGCTGGCCCTGCAGATCCAGGCGGTGGCCGATTCGATCAGCATCCTCACCGGGGAACCCGTCAAGGCACGGGTTGCCTTTGCCTTCTGCGTACTGATTGTTCTGTTCACCATCTTCTTCGGCTCGCGCCACATCGCCACCCGCGAGAAACACGAAGGCCTGGTGTTCGCCATCGCCTTCGAATCGGTGATCAAGCTGCTGGCCCTGGGCGGCGTCGGCCTGTATGCGCTTTATGGAGTGTTCGGAGGCCCCCATCAGTTGGAAGTGTGGCTGCTGCAGAACCAGACGGCCCTGGCGGCGCTGCACACCCCATTGCAGGAAGGCCCCTGGCGCACCTTGCTGCTGGTGTTCTTTGCCTCGGCCATCGTCATGCCGCACATGTACCACATGGCCTTCACCGAAAACCTCAATCCACGTTCGCTGGTCAGCGCCAGCTGGGGCCTGCCGTTGTTCCTGCTGCTGATGAGCCTGGCAGTGCCACTGGTGCTGTGGGCAGGCCTGCGCCTGGGCGCCAGCACCAACCCCGAGTATTTCACCCTGGGCCTGGGCATCGCCGCCAACAACCAAGCGTTGGCTTTGCTCGCCTACGTAGGCGGGCTGGCATCGGCCAGCGGGCTGATCATCGTCACCACCCTCGCCCTCTCGGGCATGGCCCTGAACCACCTGGTGCTGCCGCTGTACCAACCACCGGCCGAAGGCAACATCTATCGCTGGCTGAAATGGACGCGCCGCGCGCTGATCGTGGCGATCATCACCGCAGGGTTCGTTTTCTACCTGACTCAGAGCAACCACCAGAGCCTGGCCAACCTGGGTATCGTGGCATTCGTCGCTACTTTGCAGTTCCTGCCTGGCGTGCTGTCGGTACTGTACTGGCCGACCGCCAACCGCCGCGGCTTCATCGCAGGCCTGCTGGCCGGGACCTTCGTGTGGATGGCGACCATGCTGCTGCCGCTGCTGGGCAACCTGCAAGGGTTCTACATTCCGTCACTGGACATGATCTATGTGCTCGACGACACCAGCTGGCACATGGCGGCCATCGCCTCGCTGGCGGCCAACGTCTTGTTGTTCACGCTGATTTCGCTTTTCACCAACGCCAGCAGCGAGGAAGTCAGTGCCGCCGAAGCCTGCGCCGTGGACAATGTACGCCGCCCACAGCGCCGCGAACTGCATGCTGCCTCACCCCAGGAGTTCGCCACACAGTTGGCCAAGCCGCTGGGCGCCAAGGCTGCACAGAAGGAAGTCGAGCAGGCCCTGCGTGACCTTTACCTGCCATTCGACGAGCGTCGCCCCTATGCCTTGCGCCGCCTGCGCGACCGTATCGAAGCCAACCTCTCGGGCCTGATGGGGCCGAGCGTTGCCCAGGACATGGTCGAGACCTTCCTGCCTTACAAATCTGGTAACGAAAACTACGTCACCGAAGACATCCACTTCATCGAAAGCCGCCTGGAAGACTACCACTCGCGCCTCACCGGCCTGGCGGCCGAACTCGATGCCCTGCGCCGCTACCACCGTCAGACCTTGCAGGAACTGCCCATGGGCGTCTGCTCGCTGGCCAAGGATCAGGAGATCCTGATGTGGAACAAGGCCATGGAAGAGCTGACCGGCATCGCCGCCAAGCATGTGGTCGGCTCACGCCTGATGACCATCGGCGAGCCGTGGCGCGGCCTGCTGCAAGGCTTCATCAACGTTCCCGACGAGCACCTGCACAAGCAGCGCCTGGCACTCGATGGCCAGCCGCGCTGGTTGAACCTGCACAAGGCGGCCATCGACGAGCCGCTGGCACCGGGCAACAGCGGCCTGGTGCTGCTGGTCGAAGACCTTACCGAGACTCAAGCCCTGGAAGACAAGCTGGTGCATTCCGAGCGCCTGGCCAGCATCGGCCGGCTGGCTGCTGGGGTGGCCCACGAAATCGGCAACCCGATCACCGGCATCGCCTGCCTGGCGCAGAACCTGCGTGAAGAACGCGAAGGCGATGGCGAGATCATCGAGCTGTCCAGCCAGATCCTCGAGCAGACCAAACGTGTCTCGCGCATCGTCCAGTCGCTGATGAGCTTCGCTCACGCAGGTGGTAGCCATCAGAACAGCGAAGAACCCGTATGCCTGGCCGAAGTGGCGCAAGACGCCATTGGTCTGCTGGCATTGAACCGGCGCAATTTCGAAGTACAGTTCTTCAACCTCTGTGACCCAGACCACTGGGCCGAAGGCGACCCGCAACGCCTGGCGCAGGTGCTGATCAACTTGCTTTCCAACGCGCGCGACGCCTCGCCACCGGGCAGCGCCGTGCGGGTACGCAGCGCCGTCTGCGAACATACCGTCGACCTGATCGTCGAGGACGAAGGCAGCGGGATACCCAAGAGCATCATGGACCGCCTGTTCGAACCGTTCTTCACCACCAAGGACCCAGGCGAGGGAACCGGACTTGGGCTCGCTCTGGTCTATTCCATCGTGGAAGAGCATTATGGGCAAATCACCATCGACAGCCCGGCCGACATCGAACGGCAACGTGGCACCCGGATACGCGTGACCCTGCCCCGGCATGTCGTAGCGACGTCCCCTGAAATTCGAGACCGTCGAGAGAATTGAATCAATGCCGCATATTCTGATCGTCGAAGACGAAACCATCATCCGCTCGGCCCTGCGTCGGCTGCTCGAACGCAACCAGTACCAGGTCAGCGAAGCCGGCTCGGTGCAGGAAGCCCAGGAACGCTTCAGCATCGCCACCTTCGACCTGATCGTCAGCGACCTGCGCCTGCCTGGCGCCCCTGGCACCGAGCTGATCAAACTCGGTCAGGGCACGCCGGTGCTGATCATGACCAGCTACGCCAGCCTGCGCTCGGCGGTAGACTCGATGAAGATGGGCGCGGTGGACTATATCGCCAAGCCTTTCGACCATGATGAAATGCTTCAGGCCGTCGCACGCATCCTGCGTGACCGGCAGAGCGCCCCAACGGCGGCGCAAGCACCGGCAGCCGAGCCGCGGGCCAACGGCAAGGCTGCAGCAGCGGACAAACCTGCCGCCGCCAATGGTGAAATCGGCATCATCGGGTCGTGCCCGCCGATGCAGGATCTGTACAGCAAGATCCGCAAGGTGGCGCCCACCGACTCCAATGTGCTGATCCAGGGTGAGTCGGGCACCGGTAAAGAGCTGGTGGCCCGTGCCCTGCACAACCTTTCGCGGCGCGCCAAGGCGCCGATGATTTCGGTGAACTGCGCGGCGATTCCAGAAACCTTGATCGAGTCGGAACTGTTCGGCCACGAAAAAGGCGCATTCACCGGTGCCAGTGCTGGCCGCGCAGGCTTGGTAGAGGCGGCCGACGGTGGCACCCTGTTCCTCGACGAAATCGGTGAGTTGCCGCTCGAAGCCCAGGCTCGCCTGCTGCGCGTGCTGCAGGAAGGCGAGATCCGCAGGGTCGGCTCGGTTCAGTCGCAGAAAGTCGACGTGCGCCTGATTGCCGCGACCCACCGTGACCTTAAAAACCTGGCCAAGGCCGGGCAGTTCCGTGAAGACCTTTATTACCGCCTTCACGTGATTGCGCTGAAGTTGCCGGCGCTGCGCGAGCGCGGCAGTGACGTCAACGAAATTGCCAACGCCTTCCTTGCACGCCAGAGTGCGCGCATCGGTCGGGACGACCTGCATTTTTCCGCCGAAGCCGAGCAGGCCATTCGTCACTACAGCTGGCCGGGTAACGTGCGCGAACTGGAAAACGCCGTGGAGCGCGCAGTTATCCTGAGCGAGAGCGCGGAAATTTCCGCAGACATGCTGGGCATCGATATTGAGCTGAGCGACCTGGAAGAAGACGACATTCTCGACAACGCCCTGGCCGCAGCCAGTGCCAGCAGCGCAAGCCATGAGCCCACCGAGGATTTGTCGCTGGAGGATTACTTCCAGCACTTCGTGCTCGAGCACCAGGACCACATGACCGAAACCGAGTTGGCACGCAAGCTGGGTGTCAGCCGCAAATGCCTGTGGGAACGGCGCCAGCGCCTGGGCATTCCGCGACGCAAAAGCAACGCAACCAGCGATAACTGAGCGGGGCTCAAGCCCCTGCGCCTGTGAGATCGCGCGCCGCCCGCGCGGCGCTCGATTTCACAGCCACTAGAAATGTCACGCAGGCCCTCTCGTAACCCCCCACCCCCGCATAAATCTGTTACCCAACCTTTCCGACGTAACAGTTCCCGAGGCGTACGGTAACGAAATTTCTACATTTCCTGCCGTTGGAAAAGCCCAGAATCCTTCCAAACCCTTGATTTCATTAGGTTTTCAAAAGTTGGCACGGCACCTGCTATATGTCTGGTACAAGAACAATAACAAGCATAGCAACTCAGAATAAGAACAAGACGAAACGGCTCACGCACAATAAAAACAAGACGGCGGAGGCGCAGCTAACTGATTCTTTTGGAGAGGATGCGTGTTTGGGGCTTGCCCCACGACCAGGCAGAGAACAACAAAAACTGCACTTAAAAGCAGCGCCTGAACTGGTTGGATCGAAAGGTCAACGTGACATCAGCGGCCAAAGCAATCCGTTTGCTCTTAACCCCTGGATTGGGGGTCGTCCACAAGCTTCGAGATTTGTGGGCAGGGCACTCAACAAAAACAAGAAGCCCAGTCGAAAAATAATAAGAGCACGCAACGACTTCTTGGGGAGCTTAGGCTCCCCTTGTCGTTTCTCCCTCCTTGCGCAGGGCTTCCTGCGACCGCCTACACCATTCCCCGAGTAAATGCTAGAATCCCCGCCCATCATGCGGCCATTCTCCTATTGTTGGCCGAACATTCCTTCAAACAGTGCATCCCATGCTGAAGAAGCTGTTCCAGTCGTTCCGCCCTCCCGTACCGGGCCAGCACCACAGGCGCACTACGCCTGAGGTGATCAACAAAAGCCAACATTCGCTGCAGCGCCACCAGTTCAGCCGGCATGCGGTGAACATCGTCGAGCGCCTGCAAAGTGCGGGCTACCAGGCCTACCTGGTTGGTGGCTGCGTCCGCGACCTGATGCTGGGCATCACGCCCAAGGACTTCGACGTCGCCACCAGTGCCACCCCCGAACAGGTCCGTGCCGAGTTCCGTAACGCGCGCATCATCGGCCGGCGCTTCAAGCTGGTCCACGTGCATTTCGGCCGTGAGATCATCGAAGTCGCCACCTTCCGTGCCCATCATTCCGAAGACGACCAGGGTGACAGCCACCGTTCGTCGCACAACGCCAGTGGTCGCATACTGCGTGACAACGTATACGGCACCTTGGAAGAAGATGCGCAGCGCCGCGACTTCACCATCAATGCTCTTTACTACGACCCGGTCAGCGAGCGCATCCTGGACTACGCCAACGGCGTCCATGATGTGCGTAACCGCCTGCTGCGTCTGATTGGCGACCCGACTCATCGCTACCAGGAAGACCCGGTGCGCATGCTGCGTGCTGTGCGGTTCGCCGCCAAGCTGGATTTCGGCATCGAGAAGCACACGTTCCAGCCGATCCGCAAACTGGCGCCTATGTTGCGCGAGATACCGCCTGCACGCCTGTTCGAGGAATGCTTAAAGCTGTTCCTTTCGGGGCAAGGGGCGATGGCCTTCGAAATGCTGGTCGACCTCGAGTTGTTCGAGCCGCTGTTCCCAGCCAGTACTCACGCCTTGGACGAGCGTCCGACCTATACCCACACCCTGATCAGCCAGGCATTGAGCAACACCGACCTGCGGGTCAAACAAGGCAAGCCGGTCACCCCGGCCTTCCTGTTCGCGGCTCTGCTCTGGCCTGCCTTGCCAAGCCGTGTGCTGCACCTGCAGAGCCAGGGCGTACCGCCCATTCCAGCCATGAACGGTGCGGCCCATGACCTGATCGCCGAGCAATGTGCGCGCATCGCCATACCCAAGCGCTTCACCCTGCCGATTCGTGAAATCTGGGACATGCAGGAGCGCTTGCCGCGCCGCAGTGGTAAGCGTGCAGACCTACTGCTGGATAACCCGCGCTTCCGCGCCGGCTACGACTTCCTGCTGCTGCGCGAAAGCGCTGGGGAGCAAACCGATGACCTCGGCCAGTGGTGGACGGATTACCAGGAGGCCAACGACAGTGAGCGGCGCGAGATGATCCGCGAGCTGGGCAGCCGTGACGAAGGCGGCGCGGGCACGGCTCGCAAACGCAAGCGCAGTGGCGGCAAGCGCAAGCGCAGCGGTGGTGACGAGGCCTTCGAGTGACCACCCGTGCCTTCATCGGCCTGGGCAGTAACCTGGACGCCCCGGCCGAGCAACTGCGCAGCGCCCTCCAAGCGCTGGACAAGATTGACGGCACTGGACTGGTAGCCACATCGGCCCTGTACACCAGCGACTCACTGCTGCCCGGCCAACCGCGCTACACCAACGCCGTCGCGGCACTGGACACCACGCTGGCGCCACTGGCTTTGCTCGATGCTCTGCAAGTCATCGAGAACGATCAGGGCCGCGTGCGCAAAGAGCGCTGGGGCCCACGCACGCTGGACCTGGATATCCTGCTGTACGGTGATCAGGTCATCGACGTACCCCGCCTCAAGGTGCCGCATTACCACATGCATGCCCGCCCTTTCGTGCTGTACCCCTTGGCCGAGCTGGTGGCGAGCGACTTCCGCCTGGCCGATGGCCGTACCCTCGCCCAACTGCTCGAAGCCTGCCCGTTCGTCGGCCTGGAACGCCTGTAAACCGGGCGTTTGAGACATTAGGCAAAGCGCGGTAACGCCAGTAACACCCCGTTAGTAACAATGCGGTAACAGGGTGATTGACTTCCCCCACCTCGCTCACGACTATAGGCGTCCCGTGTGGCACCCCGGTGCCACATACCCGTATTTAGGCCCGGACGGACCTGTGCCCGAACATCACACCCGATGATGTGCCGCTCCGGAAGATGACTACACGCGTTGTATGCAGTCGTTTTTCACAGCGCCTGAACGAGGATTTACCTACATGCCTGAAGTAACCCTGACGACCCTCCACGGCCTGAAGGCCAAGGGTGAAAAGATCACCATGCTGACCTGCTACGATGCAACCTTCGCCAAGGCCTGCAGCCAGGCCGGCGTCGATGTGTTGCTGGTAGGCGACTCTCTGGGCATGGTCTTGCAGGGCCATGACAGCACCCTGCCCGTCACCACCGAAGAAATGGCCTACCACACAGCCTGCGTCAAACGCGGCAACGATGGCGCGCTGATCCTCGCCGATCTGCCGTTCATGGCCCACGCGACACCAGAACAGGCTTTTGCCAACTGCGCCAAACTGATGCAGGCCGGCGCTCATATGATCAAACTTGAAGGCGCTGCCTGGCTGGCCGATACCATCCGCCTGCTGGCCGAACGCGGTGTGCCGGTGTGCGCGCACATGGGCCTGACGCCACAGACTGTCAACGTACTGGGCGGCTACAAGGTGCAGGGCCGCCAGGAAGCGCAAGCGCGGCAAATGCGCGCCGACGCCATCGCACTGGAACAGGCAGGCGCGGCAATGCTGCTGCTTGAATGCGTGCCCAGTGAGCTGGCAGCAGAAATCACTCAGGCAGTGAGCATTCCGGTCATTGGCATTGGCGCAGGTAGCGCCACCGACGGCCAGGTACTGGTCCTGCACGACATGCTTGGCCTGTCCTTGAGCGGCCGGGTGCCCAAGTTCGTGAAGAACTTCATGCAAGGTCAGCCAGACATCCACAGCGCCCTCAGTGCCTATGTCACCGCGGTCAAGGGTGTCACCTTCCCTGCAGCCGAGCACGGATTCAGCGCATGAACACAGTCAAGACCGTCCGCGAACTGCGCGCAGCCGTCGCTCGCGCCCGCGGCGAAGGCAAGCGCATCGCCTTCGTGCCGACCATGGGCAACTTGCACAGCGGCCACGCTGCGCTGGTGACAAAGGCAGCTCAACGTGCCGATTTCGTCGTGGCCAGCATCTTCGTCAACCCATTGCAGTTCGGCGCCAACGAAGACTTGGACAAGTACCCCCGCACCCTGGCTGCCGACCAGCAGCGCCTGCTCGATGCCGGCTGCCACCTGCTGTTCGCGCCCACGGTACAAGAGATGTACCCTGACGGCATGGCCGTGCAAACCCGCGTCAGCGTACCTCAGCTCTCCGAAGGCCTTTGCGGCGCCAGCCGGCCAGGCCACTTTGAAGGCGTGGCGACCGTGGTCAGCAAGCTGTTCAACATGGTCCAGCCAGACCTGGCCGTGTTCGGCGAGAAGGACTACCAGCAACTGGCGGTGATCCGCGCCATGGTGCGCGACCTGAACATGCCGATCCAGATCATTGGCGAGCCCACCGTTCGCGCCGAAGACGGCTTGGCGCTGTCTTCGCGCAACGGTTACCTCACCCCTGAACAGCGGACCACGGCGCCGGTCGTGTATCGCACCCTGAGGCAGATCGCTGATGCGCTTGGTCGCGGCCAGGTAGATTTCGACGCACTGATCGAGCAAGGCAAGGCCGACCTGATCGCTGCCGGGCTGCGCCCGGATTACCTGGAGGTGCGCCACGCAGTCAATCTGCGCCCGGCCACTTTTGGCGACCGCGACCTCGTCATTCTGGTAGCTGCTTATTTAGGCAACACCCGGCTGATCGACAATCTCTACCTGCATCTGGACGAAAAAACCGCATAACGGTCAGGGGGTGCCGTGCCGCCCATGGCGCCCCTAAAAACCCCCGCCTCCCCATTCCCTGCACGCGCCCTTTGCCTATAATGATGGCCAGTCTGAACCCGGCAATGAGTGCCCTGTCCAAGGCTCACCACGCATCAAGGAATTTCGTGCAATGGCGTATTACCGTACACCCCACGATGTGACGGCCCTGCCTGCCTGGCAGGCCCTGCAGAAACACCGCCAAGCTATGCAAGGCTTCAGCATGCGCGAAGCCTTCGCCGCCGATGCAAAACGTTTTGATGACTTCTCGCTGAGCTCCTGCGGCCTGTTTCTGGACTATTCGAAAAACCTGATCACCGACGAAACCCGCACGCTGCTGGTAGCGTTGGCAGAGCAGGTCGGTTTGCAGGATGCAATCAAATCGATGTTCAGCGGCGAGATCATCAATGCCTCCGAAGGCCGCCCGGTGCTGCATACCGCACTGCGCCGCCCGGTAGGCGACAAGCTCAGCGTCAACGGCGTCAACGTGATGCCGGAAGTGCACAAGGTGCTCAACCAGATCACTGAACTGGTCGGCCGCATCCATGACGGCCTATGGCGTGGCTACAGCGAAAAACCGATCACCGATGTGGTCAACATTGGCATCGGCGGTTCCTTCCTAGGCCCTGAGCTGGTCTCCGAAGCCCTGCTGCCCTACGCTCAACGTGGCGTGCGCTGCCACTACCTGGCCAATATCGACGGCAGTGAGTTCCATGAGCTGTCGGCCAACCTGCGTGCTGAAACCACCCTGTTCATCGTCTCGTCGAAGTCGTTCAACACCCTCGAGACTCTGAAAAATGCCATGGCCGCACGTACTTGGTACCTGGCCCAGGGCGGCTCGGAAGCCGAGCTGTATCGCCACTTCATCGCCGTATCCAGCAACAAGGCCGCGGCCGTAGCCTTCGGTATCCGCGAAGAAAACATCTTCCCGATGTGGGACTGGGTCGGTGGGCGCTATTCGCTGTGGTCGGCCATCGGCTTGCCGATTGCGCTGGCCATTGGCACTGCCAACTTCAAGGAGCTGCTGTCCGGTGCCTACACCATGGACCAGCACTTCCAGACCGCCCCGTTCGAGAAGAACATGCCGGTACTGCTGGCCTTGCTGGGCGTCTGGTATGGCAACTTCTGGGGCGCCAGCAGCCACGCGATCCTGCCGTACGACCACTACCTGCGCAACATTACCAAGCACCTGCAACAGCTGGACATGGAGTCCAACGGCAAGAGCGTGCTGCAGGACGGCACCCCGGTGAAAACCGAGACCGGCCCAGTGATCTGGGGCGGCGTGGGCTGTAACGGTCAGCACGCCTACCACCAGCTGTTGCATCAAGGCACCCAGTTGATCCCCGCCGACTTCATCGTGCCAGTGGTCAGCTTCAACCCGGTGGCCGACCACCATCAATGGCTGTACGCAAACTGCCTATCGCAGAGCCAGGCGCTGATGCTGGGCAAGACCCGCGAAGAAGCCGAGACGGAGCTGCGCCAGAAGGGCATGAGCGAGGCCGACATCGAAAAACTCGCCCCACACAAGGTGATTCCGGGCAACCGCCCGAGCAATACACTGGTGGTCGAGCGCATCAGCCCGCGCCGCTTGGGTGCGTTGGTGGCGATGTACGAGCACAAGGTGTTCGTCCAGAGCGTGGTCTGGGGTATCAACGCCTTCGACCAGTGGGGCGTCGAGCTGGGCAAAGAGCTGGGCAAGGGTGTGTACCAGCGCCTGGTCGGCAGCCTGGAAGACAGCGCCGAAGATGGCTCCACCCAGGGCCTGATCAACTACTTCCGCGGCCGTCATCGCGGTTGACCGTCAGCCTGTTTCGACCCTTTCGCGGGTAACCCTGCGAGAGGGCCGGCACAGGGTGAACACCACCTCCAGCTACACTATCCATCGAATAGCCGTTGCAGTCCCTCCGACAAGAGCAGGACCACCCGCCATGTTCGATATCAAGCAATATCCCCACGCCCTGGCAGTCAGCCAATCGGTAAGCCTCACCCCCGACGAATATCAGCGCCTTTACCGTCAATCGGTCGATGACCCCGACACATTTTGGGCAGAACAGGCCAAGCGTCTGGACTGGGTCAAACCCTGGTCGACGGTGCAGCAATGCGACCTGAACACCGGCAGCGCCCGCTGGTTCGACGGCGGCCAGTTGAACGTCAGCCATAACTGTATCGACCGCCATCTGGCTCAGCGCGGCGAGCAGACTGCCCTGTTGTGGGAGGGTGACGACCCCAAGGACTCGAAAGCTGTCACCTACCGCGAACTGCACCGTCAGGTCTGCCGCTTGGCCAACGCCCTCAAGGCACGCGGAGTGAAAAAAGGCGACCGGGTTTGCATTTACATGCCGATGATCCCTGAAGCCGCCTATGCCATGCTGGCCTGCACCCGCATTGGCGCAATCCATTCGGTGGTGTTCGGCGGATTCTCGCCCGACGCGCTGCGTGATCGAATTCTCGATGCCGATTGCCACACCGTGATCACCGCCGATGAAGGTGTTCGTGGTGGTAAACGCATCCCGCTCAAGCACAACGTCGACAAGGCGCTGACCAACTGCCCAGCGGTCGACAGCGTCTTCGTGGTGCGCCGCACTGGGGCCGATGTAGCCTGGAGCGAGGGCCGCGACCTCTGGTATCACGAAGCCACCGAGCACGCCGGCGACGACTGCCCGCCAGAGCCAATGGAGGCCGAAGACCCACTGTTCATCCTGTACACCTCCGGCAGCACCGGCAAGCCCAAGGGCGTGCTGCACACCACCGCCGGCTACCTGCTGCAGGCGACCATGACCTTCAAGGTGGTGTTCGACTACCGCGACGGCGAGGTGTTCTGGTGCACCGCGGACGTCGGCTGGGTCACCGGCCACAGTTACATCGTCTATGGCCCCCTGGCCAATGGTGCAATTTCGCTGATGTTCGAAGGCGTACCCAACTACCCGGACACCTCGCGGTTCTGGCAGGTGGTGGACAAGCACCAGGTCAATATCTTCTACACCGCACCTACCGCCCTGCGCGCTCTGATGCGTGAGGGCTCAGCACCGTTACAAGGCACCTCTCGCCAAAGCCTGCGCCTGCTTGGCAGTGTTGGCGAACCCATCAACCCGGAAGCCTGGGAGTGGTATTTCGAAGCGGTCGGGCAAAAGCGCTGCCCCATCGTCGACACTTGGTGGCAGACCGAAACCGGCGGGATCATGCTTACCCCACTGCCGGGCGATCGTACACTCAAGCCCGGATGCGCCACCCAACCGATGTTCGGGGTACAACCGGCGCTGCTGGACGAACAGGGCAAGCCTATAGAAGGCCCAGGCGCCGGCCTGCTGGTGATCAAGGCCAGCTGGCCGGGGCAGATCCGCAGCGTCTATGGCGACCACCAGCGCATGGTCGACACCTACTTCAAGCCCATGCCTGGCTACTACTTCACAGGCGATGGCGCGCGCCGGGATGCCGACGGCGACTACTGGATCACCGGCCGCATCGATGATGTGATCAACGTCTCCGGCCACCGAATCGGCACGGCCGAGGTAGAAAGCGCACTGGTGCTGCACGACAGCGTCGCCGAAGCCGCGGTGGTGGGCTACCCCCATGACCTCAAGGGCCAAGGTGTTTACGCTTTCGTCACCCCCATGAGCGGCATCACACCGGACGATACGCTCAAGGAGAAACTGCTGGCGTTGGTCAGCAAGGAGATTGGCAGCTTCGCCAAGCCCGAGCTGATCCAGTGGGCCCCGGCCTTGCCCAAGACCCGGTCGGGCAAGATCATGCGGCGTATACTGCGCAAGATCGCTTGCAATGAACTGGACACCCTCGGCGACACCTCGACCCTGGCCGACCCGAGCGTGGTACAAGAGCTGATCGATAAACGCCTCAATCAATAGCGGGCCGCCAGCTGCCATGGCCTCCCTGCGACACAGGACGCCATGGAAGCTCTACGCCGCCGCATCGAAACCCAGGTCATGAGCCTTACCGGGCTGGCCCTCGGCCAGCTCGACCTCGAATCACCCAAGGGTGACCCTGGCCTGTTCGGCCCGCACAGCATCAGTTGGCAAGTACATGGCGACTTCCCAAGCATGCTGGTCGGCGGCATCGGTGCCTTGATGCTGCAGCTGTTGCACCCGCTGGCGCTGGCCGGGGTGTGGGACCATTCCAACTTCCGCGAAGACCTGCTCGGGCGCCTGCGCCGCACCAGCCAATTCATCTCCGGGACTACCTTCGGCTCAACCCGCGATGCCGAATGGCTGCTCGACAAAGTGCGCACCATCCATTTGCAGGTAACCGGCACCGCCCCTGACGGCACGCCCTACGCTGCCAGCGACCCAGATCTGCTGACCTGGGTACACGTGGCCGAAGTCAGCAGCTTTCTCGCTGCCCACTTGCGTTACCGCGACCCCTACCTTTCACGTGCCGATCAGGATGCCTATTACGCCGAGATCGCCCTGATCGCCGAACGCCTGGGGGCGCGCGATGTGCCACGCTCCTGTCAGCAGGTCGAGGATTACCTGCAACGCATGCGCCCCTCTTTGCAATGCAGTTCACGCAGCCTTGAAGTGGTGGGGATTCTACTCAAGGCGCCTGCTCCAAGCCGGCTCGCCGAGCCGGTCGGCAAGCTGATGCTGCAGGCCGGCATCGATCTGCTACCGGACTGGGCCCAAGCCATGCTCGGCCTGCAACAAGGGCCGCTGCAACGGCGCATGGTCCGCCTTGGCCTGCAACGCACGGCGCCGATCCTGCGCTGGGCCATGCAAGACGGCTCGGCGCACCGGGCCAGGCGACGCATGGGCATCGAGTGAGGGGAAATCGGCTCGCCGCAGCGGAACCGTTTTAACGTGCCATACTCCAATCACTCCTGCTTGGACAGACGAAGCGACACATGTACAAAGGATTGACTCGCGCCCTTGGCGCCCTGCTGGCTCTGGTCGGCCTCTATAGCCTGCTCGGCTTTCTTGTGGTTCCTGGGGTCGCTTTGCGGGTGGCCAACCAGCAACTGGCCCAGTACGCCACCGTGCCTGCGCACCTGCAACGCGTGGAGTTCAACCCTTTCAGCCTCGAACTGACGCTGTGGGGCCTGCAACTGGGCGAGCCGGGCAAGGAGCAGGTGGGCTTCGAACGGCTCTACGCCAACCTGGCGCTCGACAGTGCGTGGACCGGCGCACTGCACCTGCAAGCCATTGAGCTCGACAAGCCTCGCAACGAGGTGTTGTTCGCCAAGGACGGTACGCTGAACCTGACCCAGCTATTCAAATTACCACCCAGCCAGCCCAAGCCGGATGAAACCCCCAGCGACCCGTTTCCCCTGCGTATCGGCAGCATCAAGCTCACTGGCGGCTATTTGCATTTCGAGGACCAGCGCCCAAGCGAGCCAATCGAATTCCTCTACGATGACATGAACCTTGAGTTGAAGAACCTCAGCACCCTGCCGGACGACAACGCCGACATGACGCTGGTGGCGCTGAGCCCCAATGGCGGGCGCATCGACTGGAGCGGCACGCTCAGCCTGGCACCGATTGCCTCGCAAGGCACGCTGAAAGTCACCGACGCCAAGATGAAACTGTTCTGGCCCTATGTACGTGATGCCGTGCCTCTAGTGCTCGAAGACGGCGTGGTCAACCTCGACACCCACTACACCCTCAACCTCTCCAAGCAAACCGAGCTGTTGCTGGACAACACCTCGGTGAAAGTCGCCCCATTCGCCATCAAGGCCCCCGATGGTCGCCCCCTGGTGCGCCTGGCCAACCTGCAGGTGAGTGAGACCTCCATCGACCTGGCCAAACAGCGGGTCACCGTCGGCAAGGTGCGCAGTGAAAAACTGGAAACCTGGGCGGCGCTGGAGAAGGACGGTCAACTTGACTGGCAGAAACTGTTCGCCAGCCAGCCCACGAAGGCCACACCCAAACAGAAGGCGGAACCTGCGGCTGCCGAACCTGCCAAGGATCAACAAGCCGCCAATGCGCCCAGCAAACCCTGGCAGGTGCTGCTCAAGGATGTGCAACTGCGCAACTATCAAGTACACCTGGCCGACCGCAGCCAGCCGGAGCCTGTGGCCCTGGATGTCGGCCCGCTGAACATCGACCTGCAAGGCTACGACAGCCTCAACCAGTCACCCTTTACCCTCAAGCTCGATACTGGCGTGGGTAAACAAGGCAAGCTGCAGGCGGACGGTGAGGTCAACCTGGCGCCGGTCACGGCCAAATTGAATGTCAGTACCCGTGATATCGACCTGCGCGTTGCCCAGGCTTACATCAGCCCCTACATTCGCCTGGAACTTCGCAGCGGCATGCTTGCCAGCGATCTGAAGGTCGACCTCAAAGGCACCGAACCGCTGGCCTTCACCGTCGCGGGCAAGGCACAGGTCAACCAGTTGCACACACTCGATACCATCAAAGGCCGTGATTTCGTCAAGTGGCAGCAAGTCAACGTCGATGGCCTGTCGTATGTGCACGGTGATGCCCTGGCCATCGATAAGGTGACCTTGATGCAGCCGTATGCGCGGTTCATCATCAACGAAGACCGCACCACCAGTGTCGACGACCTGCTGATTCCGCAACCGGCTGGCGCAGCCGCCAGCAGCCCCGCCAAGGCAAACCAGGCTGCAGCCAGTAAACCGCTGGGCATCCATATCGGCCAGATCGACATTAAAGACGGCTCTGCTAACTTCGCCGACCTGACCCTGACTCCGAACTTCGCCACTGCCATTCAACAGCTCAACGGCCAGATCGGCACCATCGACAACCGTAAGCCGACACCGGCCAAGGTCGACGTGAAAGGCAAAGTCGACCGTTATGCCCCAGTTACCATCAAAGGCGCCCTCAACCCGTTCAACCCGCTGGCCAGCCTGGACATCGCCACCAGCTTCAAACGCGTCGAGCTCACCACCTTGACCCCCTACTCCGGAAAGTTCGCGGGCTTTCGGATTCGCAAAGGTCGGTTGAACCTCGACCTGCACTACCTGATCACCAACGGCCAACTCAAGGCAGAGAACAAGGTGGTGGTCGAGCAACTGCAACTAGGCGAAAAGGTCGACAGCCCGGATGCCGTGGACCTGCCGATTAGACTGGCGATCGCTTTGCTCAAGGACACTCAGGGGCGTATCTCCATCGAATTGCCAGTCACGGGCGATTTGAACAACCCACAGTTCAGCGTCATGCCAATCGTCTGGCAGACGCTGCGCAACCTGGTACTGCGCGCCGCGCAGGCACCGTTCAAGTTCATCGGTGGGCTGATCAGCGGTGGTAGTTCGCAAGACCTCGGCACCGTGGCATTCGCCCCTGGTTCCAGCGACCTTAGTGCAGAAGCCCAGGCGGCACTCAATAAGCTGGCAGCGGCGCTCAAGGAACGCCCAGAGCTGCGCCTGGAAATCGAGGGCACCAGCGCCCAGAGCAGCGACGGCCCTTTGATTGCGCAGCAGCGTCTGGAGCGCGAGTACCAGGCTACTTGGTACAAGATTCTGCAGCGCCGTGGCGATAAGGTCCCGGCCAACGCCTCGATGCTCCAGGTCGATGACAGCGACAAACCGGCGATGCTCGAAGGCATCTATCGCACCCGCCTCAAACAGCAGCCACCGGCTGAGTGGGAACAACTGAGCCGCGAGCAACGCACCGCCAAACTACGCGAAGCGGTGATCAAGTCGTGGGCCGAAAGCACCGCGCTGCTTCGTACCCTGGGCCAGGAGCGGGCGAGCAGCATCAAGGACTATCTGGTAGACAAGGGCAAGCTCGAAGATGACCGGGTGTACTTCATCGACACCAGCCTGGGACAAGCCGAGCCTGATGGGCGGGTGATCACGCCGATGCACCTGGACGCAGAGTGAGCCTTGAACCAGGCAGGGGCCTACGCGCTTAGCCGCGAAGGCCAGTTCACGCTTACACCAGCCGCTGGCCCGATACTGCCGGGTGATACAGCGGCTGCACCTTGTTCCCAGCAGGGTCGAGTATGTGGAAACTGCGGGCGCCGTCACCATGGTTGAATGGCTTGTCCAGCAGGGTCACGCCCCGCGCCTTGAAGTAGTGGAACCAGGCTTCGAGTTCCTCCACGCTATCGACGATGAACCCGTAATGGTCCAGGGTCTGCAGCCCATTGGCCACCCCTGCCCCACGCCCCAGCGAAAGGTTGTCATTGCCACAGGTCAGATACACTAGGTCTTCGTTGGCGCGGTTGAGTACCTTCATGCCCATTACATCGACATAAAAGCGCTCGCACTCCTCAAGGTTGGGTACCAACAATGCGATGTGGCGCAGGCC
>NZ_JBJJLN010000045.1:0-34840 GCF_046230725.1 Pseudomonas sp. KCJK9000
CGCTACAACTTCGGCTTCGTTGACCCCTACTTCACTGCCGACGGCGTGAGCCTGGGCTACAACGCTTTCTACCGCAGCACCGACTACAGCGACCTCGACGTCGACGTGGCCAGCTATGCCGTGGATAGCCTGGGTGCCGGTGTGAGCCTCGGCTACCCGATCAGCGAAACCTCGCGCCTGACCTATGGGCTGAGCGTTCAGCAGGACAAGATCAAGACTGGTAAGTACACCGTCGACGAGATTTTCGACTTCCTCGAGAAAGAAGGTGACAGTTTCACCAACTTCAAGGCGTCGATCGGCTGGTCGGAGTCGACCCTGAACAAAGGTGTACTGGCGACCCGCGGTCACTCCCAGAGCCTGACTCTTGAGAGCACTATTCCGGGTAGTGATCTGTCGTTCTACAAGCTTGATTACCGCGGCCAGTTGTTCAAGCCGATTACCAGCAATTACACCCTGCGCCTGCACACGGAACTGGGTTATGGTGATGGCTTCGGTGGTACTTCGGGCCTGCCGTTCTACGAGAACTACTATGCGGGTGGTTTCAACTCCGTTCGTGGCTTCAAGGACAGCAGTCTTGGGCCGCGCAGTACGCCCAGTAGGGGGGCTGCTGAGGGTGGCAAACCTGGCACTATTCGTGACCCGGACCAAGACCCACTGCCGTTCGGTGGCAACGTGCTGGTCCAGGGTGGTGTGGAGCTGCTGTTCCCGCTTCCGTTCGTCAAGGATCAGCGCTCGCTGCGGACCTCGGTGTTCTGGGACGTAGGTAACGTGTTCGACACCAACTGCGGCAGCAAGCCTGATTGCGAGAAGGTCGGTTTCTCGGGCATGGCCAGCTCCGTCGGTTTGGGTGTGACCTGGATCACTGCACTGGGCCCGTTGAGCTTCAGCCTGGCGATGCCGGTCAAGAAGCCGGACGATGCTGACACCCAGGTGTTCCAATTCTCTCTGGGCCAGACCTTCTAAGGTCGGCCCTTGCTTAACGACAACGGTTTTTCCAGGAGTGCATCGTGCGTAAATTGGCTCAACTGGCCGTAGTGGCCGCGGCGCTGGTCGCCACCCCGGCTTTCGCCGAAATGAAAGTCGCTGTGCTGAACTATCAGATGGCCCTGCTCGAATCCGATGCCGCCAAGAAGTACGCGGTCGACGCCGAGAAGAAGTTCGGCCCGCAGCTGACCAAACTGAAAAGCCTGGAAAGCAGCGCCAAGGGCATTCAGGACCGTCTGATCAAGGGCGGCGACAAGATGCAACAGCAAGAGCGCGAGCGCCTGGAGCTGGAATTCAAGCAAAAAGCCCGTGACTTCCAGTTCCAGTCCAAGGAGCTGAACGAGGCCAAGGCCGTTGCTGACCGCGACATGCTCAAGCAGCTCAAGCCGAAGCTGGACGGTGCTGTCGAGGAAGTCATCAAGAAGGGCGGCTACGACCTGGTTCTCGAGCGTGGTGCGGTCATCGATGTCAAACCTCAGTACGACATCACCCGCCAAGTCATCGAGCGTATGAACCAAGCGCGTTGATATGACCGTGACCATGACGCTCGGCCAGCTGGCCGAGGCCCTCGGGGCCACACTCAAAGGCCCTGAGGCGCTGCAGATCACTGGGCTGGCCACCTTGCAGGAGGCTGGCCCGGGTCAGTTGAGCTTTCTGGCCAACCCGCAGTACCGCAAATACCTGGACAACTGTCAGGCTGCGGCCGTCCTGCTCAAGGCGGCTGATGCCGAAGGTTTTGCCGGCCATGCGCTGATCGTGGCCGACCCGTACCTGGCCTATGCGCGTATTTCTCATCTGTTCGACCCCAAACCCAAGGCTGTGGCGGGTATTCATCCCAGCGCCGTGGTGGCTGAGGACGCGCAGGTGGACGCCAGTGCAAGTGTCGGGCCGTTCGCGGTCATCGAAAGCGGTGCGCGCATCGGTGCTGGTGTCTGCATCGGCGCTCACTGCTTCATTGGCGCACGCTGTGTGATCGGTGAGGGTGGCTGGCTGGCACCGCGGGTAACGCTGTATCACGACGTGACCATCGGCAAGCGCGTAGTCATTCAGTCGGGTGCCGTTATCGGCGGCGAAGGCTTCGGGTTTGCCAACGAGAAAGGTATCTGGCGCAAGATTGCCCAGATCGGCGGCGTCACCATCGGTGACGACGTGGAAATTGGCGTCAACACCGCCGTTGACCGTGGTGCACTGTCGGATACCCGGATCGGCGATGGGGTCAAGCTCGACAACCAGATCCAGATCGCTCACAACGTGCAGATCGGTGATCACACGGCCATGGCTGCCTGCGTGGGTATCTCGGGCAGTGCGCGCATCGGCAAGCACTGCATGCTGGCAGGTGGTGTAGGGCTGGTGGGCCACATTGATATCTGCGACAACGTATTCATTTCCGGAATGACCATGGTGACCCGTTCGATCACCGAACCAGGTTCCTATTCATCCGGTACCGCCATGCAGCCATTGGCTGACTGGCGCAAGAGCGCGGCGCGTATTCGCCAGCTCGATGACATGGCCAAGCGCCTCCAGCAGGTGGAAAAACGTGTCGATACCGTGACCTCAGGTGGCCAGCCGGCATCAGAAGGCTGATACCATTTCCTGAGCAAGAGTGAACAGTCGCTAGCTGGCTCCTCTTTGGATTGCAAAAGGAGCGTGTGGTCAGCACCTGCGCTCCCTATTCTTATTACAGGCTTCCCCCCGAAATGATGGACATCAACGAGATTCGCGAATACCTGCCTCACCGCTACCCGTTCCTGCTGGTAGATCGCGTGACGGATCTGGACTTCGAGGCCCAGAGCATTCGTGCCTACAAGAATGTCAGCATCAACGAGCCGTTCTTCAATGGCCATTTCCCAGCGCACCCGATCATGCCGGGTGTTCTGATCATCGAAGCCATGGCCCAGGCAGCCGGCATCCTGGGCTTCAAGATGCTCGATGCCAAGCCCGCCGACGGCACCCTGTACTACTTCGTTGGGTCCGACAAGCTGCGTTTCCGCCAGCCTGTGCTGCCAGGCGACCAGCTGGTACTGGAAGCCAAGTTCCTCAGCCGCAAAAGCATGATCTGGAAGTTCGAGTGCCGTGCTCTGGTTGACGGCAAGGCAGTATGCTCGGCCGAGATCACCTGTGCGGAACGCTCCCTATGACTTCGATTGATCCACGGGCGATCATCGACCCGTCGGCCAGGCTGGCCGACGGCGTCGAGGTTGGCCCGTGGTCTATCGTTGGCCCCGATGTCGAAATCGGTGAAGGCACGGTCATCGGCCCGCACGTGGTGCTCAAAGGCCCGACCCGGATTGGCAAGCACAACCGCATCTACCAGTTTTCCTCGATTGGCGAAGACACCCCTGACCTCAAGTACAAGGGTGAGCCGACGCGCCTGGTCATCGGCGACCACAACGTGATCCGCGAAGGTGTGACCATTCACCGTGGTACGGTCCAGGACCGTTCGGAAACCACCCTGGGTGATCACAACCTGATCATGGCCTATGCCCACATAGGCCATGACAGTGTCATTGGCAACCACTGCATCCTGGTCAACAACACCGCGTTGGCCGGGCATGTGCATGTTGGTGACTGGGCGATCCTCTCCGGCTTTACCCTGGTGCATCAGTACTGCCACATCGGCGCCCATGCTTTCTCTGGCATGGGCACGGCGATCGGCAAGGATGTGCCGGCTTTCGTCACGGTGTTCGGCAGCCCTGCCGAAGCCCGCAGCATGAACTTCGAAGGCATGCGCCGCCGTGGCTTCAGCGATGAGGTCATCCATGCCTTGCGCCGCTCCTATAAGATCGTTTATCGCCAAGGCCTGACTGTCGAAGAGGCGGTCAAGGAGCTGGAAGAGCTCGCGGCCAAGCACGATCAGGTCGAACTGTTCCGTCAGTCGATCGTGAACTCTGCCCGCGGCATCACCCGCTGAAATGGGGCAGCTTTGCGTAGCCCTGGTCGCAGGTGAGGCCAGCGGCGATATTCTCGGGTCCGGGCTGATGCGCGCCCTCAAGGCGCGCCATCCCGATATCCGTTTCATCGGCGTGGGCGGCCCGCTGATGGAGGCCGAAGGCCTGCAGTCGTACTTCCCGATGGAGCGCCTGGCAGTCATGGGCCTGGTCGAGGTACTGGGGCGTCTGCGCGAGCTGCTAAAGCGCCGCAAAGCGCTGATCCAGACCCTGATCGGCGAACGGCCCGATGTGTTCATCGGTATCGACGCGCCAGACTTCACCCTCAACATCGAACTGAAACTGCGCCAGGCCGGAATCAAGACAGTGCACTATGTCAGCCCGTCAGTCTGGGCGTGGCGGCAGAAACGTGTGCTGAAGATCCGCGAAGGTTGCGACCTGATGCTCACACTGTTGCCGTTCGAGGCGCGTTTCTACGAAGAACAGGGCGTACCGGTGCGCTTCGTGGGCCACCCCTTGGCCGATACCATCCCGTTGACGGCAGACCGGCACGCCGCTCGCAGCGCGCTGGGGCTGGCCGACGGGCCAGTGGTGGCGTTGATGCCGGGAAGCCGGGGCGGTGAGGTGGGGCGTCTGGGCGCGCTGTTCCTCGATGCCGCTCAGCGCCTGCGTGAGCTGGTGCCTGGGGTGCAGTTCGTGCTGCCCTGCGCAAACCTTGCGCGCCGTGCTCAGGTGGAGCAGATGCTGGCAGGTCGCGACCTGCCGTTGACCTTGCTCGATGGTCAGTCGCACCAGGCGTTGGCCGCCTGCGACGCGGTGCTGATTGCCTCTGGTACCGCCACACTCGAGGCGCTTTTGTACAAGCGCCCGATGGTCGTTGCCTATCGCCTGGCACCCTTGACTTACTGGATACTCAAGCGCCTGGTGAAAAGCCCTTACGTCTCGTTGCCCAACCTGCTGGCCCAGCGTGAGCTGGTGCCGGAGCTGCTGCAGGATGCCGCGACCAGTGAAGCTTTGGCGCAGACCTTGGCGCCGCTGATCGCCGGGGGTGCCCAGCAGACCGAACGCTTCGATGAGATTCACCGCACCCTGCGCCGCGACGCCTCCAACCAGGCGGCCGATGCAGTGCTGGCCTTGCTCAAGGACCGCTGATATGCAGATTGGATTGGACTTCAACTTGGTCGAAGACCTGGTGGCCGGCGTTGACGAGGTCGGGCGCGGCCCGCTGTGTGGTGCAGTGGTCACGGCGGCGGTCATTCTCGATCCGGCTCGGCCGATCCTGGGCTTGAACGATTCGAAGAAACTCACCGAAGCCAGGCGTGAGGCATTGTTCGACGAAATCTGTGAAAAAGCGTTGAGCTTTTGCATCGCCCGCGCTGAAGTCGATGAAATCGACCGGCTCAACATCCTGCATGCCACCATGCTGGCCATGCAGCGTGCGGTTGAAGGGCTGCACATCACACCGAAGCTGGCCTTGATCGACGGCAATCGTTGCCCGCAACTGGCCGTTCCGGCTGCACCGGTGGTCAAGGGCGACAGCCAGGTGCCGGCCATCGCCGCCGCATCGATTCTGGCCAAGGTGACCCGTGATCGGGAGATGAGCGCATTCGAGCTGATCTACCCTGGCTACGGCATCGGCGGGCACAAAGGCTACCCGACTGCAGTGCACCTGGAGGCCTTGGCGCGGCTGGGTCCCACTCCCATCCATCGGCGCTCATTCGGCCCGGTGCGCGCCGCGTGGGAAGCCCGAGAAAGCTTCACTCACGCACTGATCTGATCCAATGGGGCCGCTATGCGGCCCCAAATGCTTCGAGCATTTACGCTACAATCGCGCCCTTGTCGTTCAGCACTGCTACAGGACTTTCCATGTCGGTTCCCTTCGTTCACCTGCGCGTCCATTCCGAATTCTCGCTGGTAGACGGCCTGGTGCGGATCAAGCCGCTGGCCAAGGCGCTGGCGGGGATGAACATGCCTGCGGTGGCGATCACCGACCAGAGCAACATGTGCTCGCTGGTGAAGTTCTACAAAACCGCCATGGGCGCCGGGATCAAACCGATCTGTGGCGCCGACCTTTGGCTTGCCGGCGCCGACCCGGAAGCACCGCTGTCGCGCATCTGCTTCCTGGCCATGAACCCCCAAGGCTACCGCAACCTCACCGAGCTGATTTCCCGTGGCTGGACCGACGGTCAACGCAACGGGCTGGTGATTGTCCAGCGCGAGTGGATTGCCCCTGCCAGTGATGGGCTGATTGCCCTGTCTGCGGGCAAGGAAGGCGACATCGGCATGGCGCTGGCGAGCGGCCGTCAGGCTGAAGCCCAGGCCCTGCTGCGCGACTGGATGGGCATGTTCCCAGACCGCTTCTACGTCGAGGTGCAGCGCACCAACCGTGCGGGTGACGAAGATTACGTACACGCCGCCGTGGCCCTGGCCGACCAGCTCGGCGCGCCGTTGGTGGCCACCAACGACGTACGTTTCATCAAGCAATCGGACTTCGATGCTCACGAAACCCGGGTTTGCATCGGTGAAGGCTGGACCCTCGACGACCCGCGCCGGCCGCGCAACTACAGCGACCAGCAGTACCTGAAGTCGGCCGAAGAAATGGCCGAGCTGTTCAGCGACCTGCCCGATGCAATCGCCAACACTGTGGAAATCGCCAAGCGTTGCAACATCCAGGTGCAGCTCGGCAAGTACTTCCTGCCCGACTTCCCGACGCCCAATGGCATGGGTATCGACGACTATCTGCGCCATGTTTCGCACGAGGGCCTGGAGGAGCGCCTGGCGGTGCTCTGGCCGAAAGAGACCACGCCCAACTACGAAGAAAAGCGCCAGGTCTACCTTGACCGGCTGAAGTTCGAACTGGACATCATCATCCAGATGGGTTTCCCCGGTTACTTCCTCATCGTTATGGACTTCATCAAGTGGGCCAAGAACAACGATGTGCCGGTAGGCCCGGGCCGGGGTTCGGGTGCCGGTTCCCTGGTGGCCTACGTGCTGAAGATCACCGACCTCGATCCGCTGGCCTACGACCTGCTGTTCGAGCGCTTCCTCAACCCTGAACGTATTTCCATGCCCGACTTCGACGTCGACTTCTGCATGGATGGCCGCGACCGGGTGATCGATTACGTGGCCGAAGCTTATGGCCGTAATGCCGTGAGCCAGATCATCACCTTCGGCACCATGGCCGCCAAGGCGGTGGTGCGCGATGTGGCGCGGGTGCAGGGCAAGTCCTACGGCCTGGCCGACCGGCTGTCGAAGATGATCCCGTTCGAAGTGGGCATGACCCTGGAGAAGGCCTACGAGCAGGAAGAGATCCTGCGCGACTTCCTCAAGGGCGACGAAGATGCCCGCGAAATCTGGGACATGGCGCTCAAGCTCGAAGGGGTGACCCGAGGCACCGGCAAGCATGCCGGTGGCGTGGTCATCGCGCCAACCAAACTCACCGACTTTTCGCCGATTGCCTGTGACGAGGAGGGCGGCGGCCTGGTGACCCAGTTCGACAAGGATGACGTCGAGGCGGCGGGCCTGGTGAAGTTCGACTTCCTTGGCCTGCGCACCTTGACCATCATCAAGTGGGCGATGGAAATCATCAACCGCGAGCAGGCCAAGCAGAACTTGCCCGACGTCAACATCGATTTCATCCCCCTGGATGACCGCAAGACCTACGAGTTGCTGCAGAAAGCCGAAACCACGGCGGTGTTCCAGCTCGAATCCCGCGGCATGAAAGAGCTGATCAAGAAGCTCAAGCCCGACTGCCTGGAAGACCTGATCGCACTGGTGGCGTTGTTCCGCCCCGGCCCGCTGCAATCGGGCATGGTGGACGACTTCATCAACCGTAAGCACGGCCGTGCCGAACTGGCCTACCCGCACTCCGACTACCAGTACGAAGGCCTCAAGCCGGTGCTGGCGCCCACCTACGGCATCATTCTGTACCAGGAACAGGTGATGCAGATTGCCCAGGTGATGGCAGGCTACACCCTGGGCGGTGCAGACATGCTGCGCCGGGCAATGGGTAAGAAAAAGCCCGAAGAAATGGCCAAGCAGCGGGGCGGCTTCATCGAAGGTTGCGTTGCCAACAACATCGATGCTGATCTGGCCGGTAACATCTTCGACCTGGTGGAAAAGTTCGCAGGTTACGGCTTCAACAAATCCCACTCGGCCGCCTATGGGTTGGTTTCTTATCAGACTGCATGGCTGAAAACCCACTATCCTGCGCCTTTCATGGCAGCGGTACTGTCAGCGGACATGCACAACACCGACAAGGTGGTGGTGCTGGTCGAGGAAGTGCGCAGCATGAAGCTGCGCCTCGATGCGCCGGATGTGAACTTCTCCGACTTCAAGTTCACCGTCAACAACGATGGCCGCATCGTCTATGGCCTGGGTGCGATCAAAGGCGTCGGTGAGGGCCCGGTGGAGGCCATCGTCGAAGCGCGCGCCCAAGGCGGGCCGTTCAAGGACCTGTTCGACTTCTGCGAGCGCATCGACCTCAAGCGGGTCAACAAGCGCACCCTCGATGCCTTGATCCGCAGTGGTGCCCTGGACCGGTTGGGTCCGCATTTCCATGACGAGATCAAGGCGTATCACGCCAGTATCGACATCAACCGCGCCACCTTGCTGGCGGCGCTGGGCGAGGCCATCAAGGCCGCCGAACAGGCTGCGCATACCGCCGACAGTGGCCATGTCGACCTGTTCGGCGGCATGTTCGACGCCGCAGACGTGGACGTCTATGCCAACCACCGCAAGGTGCGTGAACTGACCCTCAAGGAGCGCCTTAAAGGCGAGAAGGACACCTTGGGCTTGTACCTCACCGGCCACCCGATCGACGAATACGAAACCGAGATCCGCCGTTTCGCCCGCCAGCGCATCATCGATCTCAAGCCCTCGCGCGAGACTCAGACCATCGCCGGGATGATCATTGCCATGCGGGTGATGAAGAACAAGAAAGGCGACAAGATGGGCTTCGTCACCCTCGATGACCGCTCCGGGCGCATCGAGGCTTCGCTGTTCGCCGACGCCTACGTGGCGGCCCAGTCTTTGCTGCAGACCGATGCCATGGTGGTGGTCGAAGGCGAGGTCAGCAACGACGACTTCTCAGGCGGCCTGCGCCTGCGGGTCAAGCAGGTGATGACCATGGAGGATGCACGCACCAAGCTGGCCGAGAGCCTGCGCTTGAAGGTGGCCCATGAGGCACTCAAGGGCGACCGCCTGAAATGGCTGGGCGAGTTGATCACCCGGCATCGCGGCGCCTGCCCGATCACCCTCGAGTACACCAGCAGCGATGCCAAGGCCATGCTGCAGTTCGGTGACCAGTGGTCGATAGACCCGGCCGACGGCCTGATTCAGGCACTGCGTGACCAGTTCGGACGTGAGAACGTCTTCCTGCAATATCGTTGAATCGACGAAATTTAATCTCGACCTATATGCGCCTGATCCCTTAAGGTATGGCGCCAAACGGATCAACCGGCCGGCCGCCTGGCCGTAGACCCAAGACGGATGACTATGAACCCGAATTTTCTCGATTTCGAACAGCCGATTGCCGACCTGCAAGCCAAGATCGAAGGCCTGCGCCTGGTAGGCAACGACAACTCGCTGAACATCAGCGATGAAATTGCCCGTCTGCAAGACAAGAGCAACACCCTGACCGAAAGCATCTTCGGCAACCTGACCAGCTGGCAGATCGCCCGCCTGGCGCGCCACCCACGTCGTCCTTACACCCTGGACTACCTGGAGCACATCTTCACCGAGTTCGAAGAGCTGCACGGCGACCGCCACTTCTCCGATGACGCGGCCATTGTTGGTGGTACCGCGCGTCTGGATGGCAAGCCGGTGATGGTCATCGGGCACCAGAAGGGCCGTGAAGTGCGTGAAAAGGTACGCCGCAACTTCGGCATGCCGCGCCCTGAGGGCTATCGCAAGGCCTGCCGCCTGATGGAAATGGCCGAGCGCTTCAAGATGCCGATCCTGACCTTCATCGACACCCCGGGCGCCTACCCTGGCATCGACGCCGAAGAGCGTAACCAGAGCGAGGCCATCGCCTGGAACCTGCGGGTCATGGCTCGTCTGAAAACCCCAATCATCGCTACCGTGATCGGTGAGGGTGGTTCTGGCGGTGCACTGGCCATTGGCGTATGCGATCAGCTGAACATGCTGCAGTACTCCACCTACTCGGTCATCTCGCCCGAAGGCTGCGCCTCGATCCTGTGGAAGACCGCCGACAAGGCTGCCGACGCCGCCGAAGCCATGGGCATCACTGCCGAGCGCCTGAAAAGCCTGAACATCGTCGACAAGGTCATCGAGGAGCCGCTGGGCGGCGCCCACCGTGATCCGGCCAAGATGTCCGAGAGCATTCGTGCCGACTTGGTACAGCAGCTGGACATGCTCGGCAAGCTCGACCACGACACCCTGCTGGCCCGTCGTTACGACCGCTTGATGAGCTACGGCCTCTGATTCATCCCAGGGCCGCGCTGCGGCCCATATGGGCGCAGCTTCACCCGCGAAACAGGCGATGCGGTGCACGGCACTGGCTTCGCGTGGGTTCGCGGGCAAGCTCACATGGATCCGGTTATCAAGCCAAGTGAGGCGCACATGATCAACCTCACCCCTTGGCGCAACGCCCCCACCTGGTACATCGCTTTCTCTGGCGGCCTGGACTCAACCGTGCTTCTGCATCTGTTGGCCGAACACGCCCGCCAACCTTCAGCTCCTGCGCTGCGTGCCTTGCACATCCATCACGGCTTGCAGTCGGTCGCCGACGCCTGGCCGGCCCACTGCCAAGTCATCTGCGACACGCTCGGCATCGAGCTCCAGGTCATCTACGTCCAAGTCTCCCCCGGCGCCAGCCTCGAACAGGCCGCCCGCGACGCCCGATATGCAGCCTTCGAGCAGATCCTCGCGCCCGGTGAAATCCTGTTCACCGCTCATCATCGCGACGACCAGGCCGAAACCTTGCTCCTGCGCTTGCTGCGCGGCGCCGGGTTGCGTGGCCTGGCGGCAATGCCTGCGCAGCGACGATTAGGGCAGGGCAGCCTGGTTCGGCCATTGCTGGGAACCTCGCGTCAGCAGTTGCATGACTACGCCCACGCCCATGACTTGGTGTGGATCGAAGACCCGACGAACGTTGATACCACCTTCGACCGCAACTACCTGCGCGCAGAGATGTTTGCGCCATTGCAGCAGCGTTGGCCCCAAGCCCGCCAGAACATCGCCCGCTGTGCAGAACACCTGGGGGAGGCTCTGGGCTTGCTCGATGAATTGGCTGCAGGCGACCTGGCGCAAGCGGTGCAGGGCGCAGCACCTGCCTGGGCCGCGTTGCCCTCGCTCGACTTGGCGACGCTTGCCCGATTGTCGCCTGCGCGCCAGCGCAATGCCTTGCAATACTGGCTCAGCAAGCGAACCCGGTTACCCGACACGCGACATTGGGCGGGCTGGGCGGACCTGCGGGACGCGGCGGCGGATGCGCAGCCGGTCTGGCGGCTCGCTGACGGGTGCCTGCTGCGTAGCCAGGGGCGCATCTGGTGGTTGAGCGGGGACTGGCTGCAAACACCCAAAGGTGAGTACCCATGGGCAGACCCCGGCGCCAGCCTGGCGCTGCCTGGCAACGGTTACGTGCGTCTTGATGTCGCTGGGCCGCAGAGCGATCTGCACATCGCCTACCGCCAGGGCGGTGAGATGCTGGATGTCGCCGGGCGCGGGCGACGCGACCTCAAGCGCCTGCTCAACGAGTTGCAGGTCCCGCACTTTGTGCGCCCGCGCCTGCCATTGCTGTTTTGCGGCGAACGCTTGCTGGCGGTGGCCAATCTGCCATCCTTGGCCCAAGCCGATTGCCAGCTTCATTGGGCGCTGCCGACGAACGCGCAAGGTTTGAGCTGAAGGGTACATTCCGGTAGACTACCCTCCCTTCTTGATACAACTTCTGTGGCTTCCCCGGAAACACAGCAGTTGCCGATTACCAAGCAGTTTTTTGCTGGGCTGATTCTGAAAATGACGAGCGAGCTCCATGCCGGGGATACCCCTGGTCTGTACAGACGCGGCAGTTTTTCGAGATGCACTGTGATTGACGCAGGTGATCGGGGGCTTCGGCCTTCCTTCGCTTTCTCCGGCGGCGCTGGCCGCCTTAACGCAGACTTCTAGGGTTTTTCATGACGCGCTACATATTCGTCACGGGCGGTGTTGTTTCTTCATTGGGGAAAGGCATTGCCTCGGCTTCCCTGGCGGCCATCCTGGAAGCGCGGGGCCTGAAGGTCACCATGCTCAAGCTGGATCCGTACATCAACGTCGATCCGGGCACCATGAGCCCGTTCCAGCATGGTGAGGTGTTCGTCACCCACGATGGCGCCGAGACCGACTTGGACCTGGGCCACTACGAGCGGTTCATCCGCACCACCATGACCCAGAACAACAACTTCACCACCGGCCGCATCTACGAGCACGTGCTGCGTAAAGAGCGCCGTGGTGACTACCTGGGCGCGACCATCCAGGTCATTCCGCACATCACTGACGAAATCAAGCGTCGCATCATCAAGGGTGCAGGCGATGCCGACGTGGCCCTGGTGGAGATCGGCGGTACGGTGGGCGACATCGAATCGCAACCGTTCCTCGAGGCGATCCGCCAGCTGCGTGTGGAAGTGGGCTCCAAGCGCGCCATGCTGATGCACCTGACATTGGTACCCTACATCGCCACTGCTGGCGAGACCAAGACCAAGCCTACTCAGCACTCGGTCAAGGAACTGCGCTCCATCGGCCTGCAGCCTGACGTATTGATCTGCCGTTCCGACCACCCGGTCGATGCCTCGTCGCGCCGCAAGATCGCGCTGTTCACCAACGTCGAAGAGCGTGCGGTGATTTCGCTGGAAGACGTCGACACCATTTACAAGATCCCAGGTGTGCTGCACGCCCAGGGCCTGGACGACTTCGTCGTCGAGCGTTTCGGCCTGCAGTGCAACAGCGCCGACCTGTCCGAGTGGGACAAGGTCGTCGATGCCAAGCTCAACCCTGAGCAGGAAGTGACCATCGCCATGGTCGGCAAGTACATGGAGCTGCTGGATGCGTACAAGTCGCTGATCGAAGCGATGAGCCACGCCGGCATTACCAACCGTACCAAGGTCAACCTGCGTTACATCGACTCCGAAGACATCGAGAACCAGGGCACCAGCCTGCTCGAAGGCGCCGATGCCATTCTGGTGCCAGGCGGTTTCGGCCTGCGTGGCGTGGAAGGCAAGATCACGGCCGTGCAGTACGCCCGTGAGAACAAGGTGCCGTACCTGGGCATCTGCCTGGGTATGCAGGTGGCCGTGATCGAGTTCGCCCGCAACGTAATGGGCTGGAAAGACGCCAACTCCACCGAGTTCGACCGCAACAGCGGCCATCCGGTGGTCGGCCTGATCACTGAGTGGGCCGATGCCACAGGTGCCGTCGAAACCCGTACCGAAGCGTCCGATCTGGGCGGTACCATGCGCCTGGGCGCGCAGGACTGCCAGCTGGCTGCCGGCTCCAAGGTCCACGACTGCTATGGCAAGGACGTGATTACCGAGCGTCACCGTCACCGCTACGAAGTCAACAATAACCTGCTGCCTCAGCTGGTTGATGCTGGCCTGGTGGTATCTGGTCGTTCCGAGGACGGCGCGCTGGTCGAAGTGGTCGAGTCCAAAGATCACCCATGGTTCGTGGCTTGCCAGTTCCACCCGGAGTTCACCTCCACCCCGCGTGACGGCCACCCGCTGTTCAGCGGCTTCGTCAAAGCGGCCCTGGCCCAGAAGAACAAGGCCTGATTTTTTCAGGTCTTTGATGAGTTTTCCGACGGTTAAAGCCGCGCAAGGCTCATTTCTCGGGTAAAGTACGCCGCGATCTTCCCCTGACCGTTCGGTCAGGGGTCGCTTCTGCCAGGCCTGCCTGCTGCTTCCCCGCCTGGTGCAAGGCAAGAATTTCCTAAAGTTGCGTTGTTTTCGTCAATTCTGGAGTGCTTACAACAATGGCAAAAATCGTCGACATCAAAGGTCGTGAAGTTCTCGATTCGCGTGGCAACCCCACTGTGGAAGCCGATGTACTGCTCGACAACGGCATCATCGGCAGCGCTTGCGCGCCGTCCGGTGCTTCCACCGGCTCGCGCGAAGCGCTGGAGCTGCGTGATGGCGACAAGAGCCGTTACCTGGGCAAGGGCGTGTTGAAGGCCGTCGCCAACATCAACGGCCCGATTCGTGACCTGCTGCTGGGCAAGGATCCTTCCGACCAGAAGGCCCTGGACCGCGCCATGATCGAGCTGGACGGTACCGAGAACAAGGCCAAGCTGGGCGCCAACGCCATCCTGGCCGTGTCCCTGGCTGCCGCCAAGGCCGCTGCACAGGACCAGGATCTGCCACTGTACGCGCACATCGCCAACCTCAATGGCACCCCAGGCCAGTACTCCATGCCGGTTCCGATGATGAACATCATCAACGGCGGCGAGCACGCCGACAACAACGTCGATATCCAGGAGTTCATGGTTCAGCCCGTTGGCGCCAAGACCTTCTCCGACGGCCTGCGCATGGGCACCGAAATCTTCCACCACCTCAAAGCCGTGCTCAAGGCCCGTGGCCTGAACACTGCCGTGGGTGACGAGGGTGGTTTCGCCCCGAACCTGGCTTCCAACGAAGACGCCCTGGGCGCCATCGCCGAAGCTGTGGAAAAGGCCGGCTACAAGCTGGGCACCGACGTGACTCTGGCATTGGACTGCGCGGCTTCGGAGTTCTACGAAGACGGCAAGTACAACCTGTCCGGTGAAGGCAAGTCGTTCGACGCCGAAGGGTTTGCCGAGTACCTCAAAGGCCTGACCGAGCGCTTCCCGATCATCTCGATCGAAGACGGCCTGGACGAGTCCGACTGGGCTGGCTGGAAAATCCTCACCGACAAGATCGGTACCAAAGTACAGCTGGTGGGTGACGATCTGTTCGTGACCAACACCAAGATCCTCAAGGAAGGCATCGAGAAGGGTATCGGTAACTCGATCCTGATCAAGTTCAACCAGATCGGCTCGCTGACCGAAACCCTGGAAGCCATCCAGATGGCCAAGGCTGCCGGCTATACCGCAGTGATCTCGCACCGCTCCGGTGAAACCGAAGACTCGACCATCGCCGACCTGGCTGTGGGTACCGCTGCTGGCCAGATCAAGACTGGTTCGCTGTGCCGTTCCGACCGTGTCTCGAAGTACAACCAACTGCTGCGCATCGAAGAGCAACTGGGCGCCAAAGCGGTTTACCGTGGTCGTGCCGAGTTTCGCGGCTAAGCAAGAGATGGTAAAAAGACAGCAACCGAGGCTGTCGGGGCTTGGGTACTGAATTTCGGTACCCAGCCATCCGGCGCTTCATGCGGGTTTCTGTCCACGAAGCCTGGCCTCGGCCAGGCTTCGTGCTATACGACGTCCGTGTGCGGCGGTCTTTAATCTGGATACCTTGATGCGCAGTCCCTATTGGTTGTTCCTTGTCCTGCTTGTGCTGCTCGGTGGCCTGCAATACCGCCTTTGGGTGGGTAACGGCAGCCTGGCGCAAGTGGCCGAGCTCAAGCAGCAGATCGAAGAACAGCATGCCGAGAATGAACGGCTGCTGGAGCGTAACCGTGTGCTCTATGCCGAGGTGCTGGAGCTCAAAAAAGGTATGGAGACCGTTGAAGAACGGGCTCGTCATGAACTGGGAATGGTCAAAGAGGGCGAAACCCTCTACCAGCTGCCGCAAAAATGATTGAACCATTACCGGCTTTCTGGGCCGTGATCCCTGCAGCGGGCGTGGGTGCCCGCATGGCTGCCGATCGCCCCAAGCAATACCTGGAGCTGGCTGGGCAGACGCTGCTCGAGCATAGCCTCGATTGTTTCCTTGGCCACCCCTCGCTCAAAGGCGTGGTGGTCAGCATCGCCGAAGACGACCCTTACTGGCCTCGGCTTGGCTGCGCCAGTGATCCGACTATCCAGTGTGCACCGGGCGGTCGTGAACGTGCCGATTCGGTGCTCAATGCCTTGTTGTTGTTGCATGCCCAAGGGGCATCGGAGCACGACTGGGTGCTAGTGCACGATGCGGCGCGGCCGAACCTGGCCCGTAGTGACCTGGACAAGCTGCTGTCGGAGTTGGCCAGTGACCCCGTCGGTGGGCTGCTGGCGGTGCCGGCTCGGGATACGCTCAAGCGTGCCGATGCCAGTGGGCGGGTCGCCGCGACGGTGGACCGCAGCACCATCTGGCAAGCGTATACGCCACAGATGTTTCGCTTGGGCATGTTGCATCGGGCATTGGCCGAGAGTCTGGTTTCCGATGTGGTAGTGACCGATGAGGCTTCTGCCATCGAGTGGTCTGGGCAGGCGCCGCGCTTGGTCGAAGGGCGCAGTGACAACATCAAAGTCACCCGACCGGAAGACCTGGAGTGGTTGCGTCAGCGCTGGGCGGGCAGGCGCTGATCAACCGTTACTGCTCCGGTCTGGTCGCGTGCGAACCCGCCCGTAAGGGTGGCGCTAATCTGAAAACCTGCGCAGCCCCGGCAGGTTTATCCGCGAAAACGCCGGCCCGGGCAGATGCGTCAATCCTCCCGCACCCTAGACATGCCGATACTCCGGCAGTCCGCCTAGGCCCTCTTTCAGATAATCAACCAGCCGCCTGACCTTCGGCGACAGATGCCGCTGCTGCGGATACAACGCCCATACCGCCGTATTCGGCGGCTGGTGCCCCTCAAGCAACGACACCAGTGCGCCAGAGTTCAGGTGTTCGAGCACGTAGTAGTCAGGTAACTGGCACAACCCCATACCCAACAACGCGGCATCCAGCACCGCCTGGCCACTGTTGCAACGCCAGTTGCCCTGTACCCGCTGACTGATCTCACGGCCATCGTATTGCAGTGCCCACAGATCGGAGCTGCCGATCAGGCAGTTGTGCCTGGCCAGTTCGGAAAGGCTGTGCGGCCGCCCGTAGCGCTCCAGGTACGCCGGCGACGCGCACAAGTACATGCGCCGCGGTGCAAGGCGCGTGGCGATCAGCCGCGAGTCGGCCAGCCGGCCTAGGCGAATGGCCAGGTCCATGCCTTCGTGCAGCAGGTCCAGGGTGCGGTTGCTCAGCTCCACGTCGACCCGCAATTGCGGGTACAGCGCCATGAAGCGGGTCACCAATGGCACGATGAAGCGCTCGCCGTAGGCCACCGCACAGGTCATGCGCAGCAGGCCCTTGGGCTCGCTGGCAAGGTCACCCATGGCGCGCAAGGCTTCTTCACGGCCGTCCTGCAGGCGCTGGCAGTGCTGCAGGAAAGTCTGCCCAGCTTCGCTCAACGCTACCCGGCGGGTACTGCGGTAGAGCAAGCGGGTTTGCAGGCGCTCCTCCAAGCGAGCGATCTGCCGGCTGATATGGGACGACGATACGCCCAAGCGCTCGGCGGCCGCCGTGAACTGGCCTGACTCGGCCACGGCGACAAATTCGTCGATGCCTTCCCAGCGGCTACTCATGGATTATCCCTGTATGGCAATAATGTTTTGGCTTGGCTCGGATTATTTATCAAAAGTGCCTGGATTACACTGCTGGACTGAATCGATCCTCTGTCTGGAGACCCTGTGATGATCAAGTCCCGTGCTGCCGTAGCCTTCGAGGCCAAGAAACCCCTGGAAATCGTCGAAGTCGACGTGGCCATGCCCAAGGCCGGCGAGGTGCTGTTGCGCGTGGTCGCCAGTGGTGTTTGCCACACCGACGCCTATACCTTGTCCGGTGCCGACCCTGAAGGCATCTTCCCGTCGATCCTCGGCCACGAAGGTGGGGCGATCGTCGAAGCCGTGGGCGAAGGCGTGACTTCGCTGGCGGTGGGCGATCACGTGATCCCGCTCTACACCCCCGAATGCGGCAAGTGCAAATTCTGCCTCTCCGGCAAGACCAACCTATGCCAAGCCATCCGCGCTACCCAAGGCAAAGGCTTGATGCCCGACGGCACCACGCGCTTCTCGTACAAGGGCCAGCAGTTGTTCCATTACATGGGCACCTCGACCTTCTCCGAGTACACCGTACTGCCCGAAATCTCCGTGGCCAAAATTCAGAAAGAAGCGCCGCTGGAGAAGGTCTGTCTGCTCGGTTGCGGGGTCACCACCGGCATCGGCGCGGTGCTCAATACCGCCAAAGTGAAAGCCGGTGACACCGTGGCCATCTTCGGCCTGGGCGGTATCGGGCTGTCGGCGGTAATCGGTGCGGTCAAGGCCAAGGCTTCGCGCATCATCGCCATCGACATCAACCCAGCCAAGTTCGAAATCGCCCGTCAACTGGGCGCCACCGACTGCATCAACCCCAAAGACTACGACCGCCCGATCCAGGAAGTGATCGTTGACCTCACCGACGGTGGCGTGGACTTTTCGTTCGAGTGCATCGGCAATGTGCAGCTGATGCGCGCGGCGCTGGAATGCTGCCACAAAGGCTGGGGCGAGTCGGTGATCATTGGTGTCGCCGGGGCCGGCCAGGAAATCGCTACCCGCCCGTTCCAGCTGGTGACTGGCCGCGTCTGGCGTGGTTCGGCATTCGGCGGGGTGCGTGGCCGCAGCGAGCTGCCAAGCTATGTTGAAATGTCCGAGAAGGGTGAGATTCCGCTCGATACCTTCATCACCCATACCATGGGCCTGGAGGACATCAACAAAGCCTTCGACCTGATGCATGAAGGCAAGAGCATCCGTAGTGTGATCCACTTCTGAGGTCAGCCATGAGCCTGGATAACATCTCCTGCCAGAAAAGCTTCGGCGGCTGGCACAAGCGTTACCGGCATCACTCCAAGGTGCTGGGCTGTGACATGGTGTTCGCTGTATATCTGCCACCACAGGCCGAGCAGGGCGAGAAACTGCCGGTTCTGTACTGGCTCAGCGGCCTCACCTGCACCGATGAGAACTTCATGCAGAAGGCGGGTGCCCAGCGCCTTGCCGCAGAATTGGGGCTGATCATCGTCGCACCCGACACCAGCCCGCGGGGCGAGCAGGTGCCGGGCGACCCTGAGGGTGCTTGGGATTTTGGCCATGGCGCCGGGTTCTATCTCAACGCCACCCAGCAACCTTGGGCGCAGCACTACCGCATGCATGACTACGTGGTGCAGGAACTGCCAGCACTGATCGAGGCGCACTTCCCAGCGTCCGACCAGCGCAGCATCAGCGGCCATTCCATGGGTGGGCACGGCGCGCTGGTCTGCGCATTGCGCAATCCAGGGCGCTATCGCTCGGTGTCGGCATTTTCGCCGATCAGCAATCCGATCGATTGCCCGTGGGGTGAAAAAGCCTTCAGCCGCTACCTGGGTGAAGACCGTGCGCGCTGGCGCGAATGGGACGCCAGCGTGTTGCTGGCCGAAACCTCGGCAGGCCAGTGCCCGCCGGTGCTGGTGGATCAGGGCGACCGCGACGATTTCCTCGAGAAGCAACTCAAGCCTGAGGCATTGGAGCTGGCCGCACGCAAAGGCGGGCATGAGCTCGTTCTGCGCCTGCAGCCTGGCTACGATCACAGTTACTACTTCATCGCCAGCTTCATCGATGAGCACTTGCGCCATCACGCGGTGGCCCTTGGGCGCGTGTAGGCGTCTTGGCGGGCCGCCCAGATGGCAACCCAATAGCGGCTAAAGCAGGTAGAATCACGCCCTGACTCAATCAGGGCGTTTTTCTATGCGTATTGGCCACGGCTACGATGTGCACCGTTTTTGCGACGGTGATTTCATTACCCTGGGTGGGGTGCGTATCCCTCACAAATACGGCCTCCTGGCCCATTCCGACGGTGACGTGCTGCTGCACGCACTGAGCGACGCTTTGCTCGGTGCCGCGGCGCTGGGCGACATCGGCAAGCATTTCCCCGATACCGACCCGCAATTCAAAGGCGCCGACAGCCGTGTGCTGCTGCGTCACGTGGTCGCGATCGTCAACGCCAAGGGCTGGCAGGTCGGTAATGTCGACGCCACCATCGTTGCTCAGGCTCCGAAAATGGCCCCGCACATCGAAACCATGCGTCAGCTGATCGCCCAAGACCTGCAGGTTGAACTCGACCAGGTCAATGTCAAGGCCACCACCACCGAGAAGCTTGGCTTCACCGGGCGTGAGGAGGGTATTGCCGTGCATGCGGTCGCCCTGTTGCTGCCAGCATGACCGAACTGGACTTGCTGGGCCCGCGGGCCACGGGCCAATCGTTGGGCAGCGCCGTGCTCAAGGCCGTGGCTGAAGACTTCCAGGTCGACGAGGTACTGGACATCCCGCTGTCAGGTCAGGGCGAGCACCTGTGGCTGTGGGTCGAGAAGCGTGACCTCAATACCGAAGAGGCTGCCCGCCGGCTGGCCCGCGCCGCCGGTGTGCCAGTGCGCTCTATCAGCTATGCCGGGCTCAAGGACCGCCAGGCCTTGACCCGGCAGTGGTTCAGCCTGCACCTGCCGGGCAAGGCCGACCCGGATCTGGCACGGGCTCAAGACGATACCCTGCGCATCCTCAAGCAGGTGCGCCACCAGCGCAAACTGCAGCGAGGTGCCCATTCGGCCAATGGCTTCACCCTGCGCCTGACCGCGCTGGCGGCTGATCGTCAGGCCCTCGATGCTCGGTTGGAACAACTCAAGCAACAAGGGGTGCCCAATTACTTTGGTACCCAGCGATTCGGCCATGGCGGTGGCAATGTCCACGATGCTCAGGGCTGGGCCGCCCGCCGGGCTTTGCCGGAGCAACGCAACGTGCGTTCGCGCCTGCTGTCGGCAGCGCGCAGCTATCTGTTCAACCAGCTACTGGCGGCACGTGTAGCCGATGGCAGTTGGCAGCGCGCACAAGTTGGAGACCTGCTGGCGTTTACCGATAGCCGTAGCTTTTTCCAAGCAGGCGAGCAGGAATGTTGCGATCCTCGTTTGAGCATTCTTGATCTTCACCCCACCGGCCCCTTGTGGGGGCAGGGGCCGTCGCCTGCGGCTGACGCGACCTGCGCGCTGGAGACAGCGATAGGCGAGCGTCACGCGGCGCTGTGCCAATGGCTCGCCGATGCGGGCATGGATCACGAACGGCGGATACTGCGGCTCCCTATTGGCGGCCTGACGTGGCATTATCCCGAGCCTGATATCCTGCAACTGGAATTCGTCCTTCCGGCCGGATGCTTCGCCACCGTGGTGGTGCGCGAGCTTGTTGATCTGGTGCCGGCAGGGCAGACGGACAGCCCATGCGTATTCTGATTTCGAACGACGACGGTGTTACCGCACCGGGCCTCGCCGCGCTACATGATGCGCTGGCCGATTATGCCCAGTGCGTGGTGATTGCTCCGGACCAAGACAAAAGCGGCGCCGGCAGCTCGCTGACACTGGACCGGCCGCTGCATCCGCAGACGTTGGCCAATGGTTTCATCAGCCTCAATGGCACGCCGACCGATTGCGTGCACCTGGGCCTCAATGGCTTGTTGCCTGAGCCGGTGGACCTGGTCGTCTCGGGCATCAACCTGGGGGCGAACCTGGGGGATGATGTGATTTACTCCGGCACGGTCGCTGCCGCGCTGGAGGGCCGCTTCCTGGGCGGCACTTCGCTGGCCTTCTCGTTGTTGTCGCGACAGCCTGACAATCTGCCGACCGCCGCCCACTTCGCCCGCCGCCTGGTGGAGGCGCTGCCGCGCCTGCAACTACCACCGCGCACTGTGCTCAACGTGAACATTCCCAACCTGCCGTTGGAGCACATCCGCGGCATTCAGCTGACCCGCCTTGGTCACAGAGCACGGGCGGCGGCGCCGACCAAAGTGGTCAACCCGCGTGGCAAGGAAGGTTACTGGATCGCCGTGGCGGGCGACGCCGAGGACGGCGGGCCGGGCACCGATTTCCATGCGGTCATGCAAGGCTACGTTTCGATCACTCCATTACAGCTGGATCGAACGTTCAACGATGCCTTCGAACAGCTCGACGGCTGGCTGGAGGGCCTGTTCTGATGCGTGATCAGGACGATCTGCAGCGCCGTGGCGGTATTGGCATGACCTCGCAGCGTACTCGCGAGCGGCTGATCCAGCGCCTCTACGAAGAAGGGGTGTCCAACGCCAAGGTGCTGGAGGTGATTCGCCGCACCCCGCGCCACCTATTCGTCGACGAGGCCCTGGCGCACCGGGCTTACGAAGACACGGCGCTGCCGATCGGGCACAACCAGACCATCTCTCAGCCCTTCATGGTGGCGCACATGAGCGAGCTGCTGCTGGAGGCGGGGCCGCTGGACAAGGTACTGGAGATCGGCACGGGTTCGGGCTACCAGACGGCGATCCTGGCGCAGTTGGTCGAACGGGTGTTCTCTGTGGAGCGCATCAAGGTGCTGCAAGACCGGGCCAAGGAACGCTTGGTAGAGCTCAATCTGCGCAATGTGGTGTTCCGTTGGGGCGATGGCTGTGATGGCTGGCAGGCGCTGGCCCCCTACAATGGCATCATCGTCACTGCTGTGGCTGCTCAGGTGCCGCAGGCGCTTCTCGACCAACTGGCGCCCGGTGGACGCATGGTCATCCCAGTCGGCCCGGCTGGCGAGGTGCAACAGCTGATGCTGATCGTTCGCGAAGAGCATGGGTTCACCCGTCGCGTGCTTGGCCAGGTGCGGTTCGTACCGCTACTCAACGGCCCATTGGCCTGAGCCGTCACGAATATTTGCACCCGCAACGAATTCCTGCGCTGCGGGCCTGTCTATCAGGCGGGGCCTAAGCCCTGCCATTGCGGCTTGGCTCGGTTATAATTGCAACAATATTGCATTTCACATCGTCTTATCGGTTTATCGGTTTTTGGCACCATGAGGGGAGCGCGGGTGGGGCACACAGGCATCGGGCAGCGCAAGGATGGGTCGGTTTTCAAGCTTCTGGCGATTGCACTGGCCGTGGGCGCCCTGCTTACGGGTTGCTCCAGCACAGGCTCCAGCGGTGCCCGCGTGGTCGACCGCAACGCAGCTGCGGCCAAGCGCCCCGCTGTGACGACGGGGCAGTACATCGTCAAGCCTGGCGACACGTTGTTCTCCATCGCATTTCGTTATGGGTGGGACTACAAGGAGCTCGCTGCACGCAACGGCATCGGCGCCCCGTATACCATTCGTCCCGGCCAGGCGATCCGTTTCAGCAGTGGGTCCTCCAGTAGCACCACCGTGGTTTCCAACCCCTCATCCTCCAGCAAGACTACGGTCATTCGTCGCCCTGCCGGCGGGCCTATCAACCCTCCCCAAAGCGGCGGAAAGTCGACGCCAACAACGCCTGTTGCGCCTACGCCGGTGGTTGCCACGGTGCCTGCCGCAGAGCGCGCCGTGGGTAAATGGGCATGGCCGGCCAATGGCGTGCTGATTGGAAAATTCGCTTCAAACGGTAGTTTGAATAAAGGCATTGATATCGCCGGTGATTTGGGACAGCCTGTTTTTGCTGCGTCTGATGGTGCGGTGGTCTACGCCGGGAGTGGTTTGAGGGGCTACGGCGAGCTGATCATCATCAAGCACAGCGATACCTACGTCAGTGCCTACGGCCACAACCGCAGGCTGTTGGTTCGGGAGGGGCAGCAGGTCAAGGCAGGGCAGTCGATTGCTGAAATGGGGTCAACGGGCACTGATAGGGTGAAGCTGCATTTCGAGATTCGCCGTCAGGGCAAACCCGTCGATCCGCTCCAGTTCCTGCCACGTCGTTGATCGTTGTACCTGGCCTGTTCCTCTGAAGTAGAGGGGACGGGCTCCTGCGTTGCCAGGGAGACAGGCGTCGCATGAGTCTGAGTTCGAACTCAGCAAAGGACTATAACAATGGCTCTGAGTAAAGAAGTGCCGGAGTTTGACATCGACGATGACGTCCTCCTGATGGAGACGGGCATCGTTTTGGAAACGGATGTGGTGTCAGACGAACCTGCTGTACCCTCGGTTCGGACCAGAGCCAAGACAGGCTCTTCGCTCAAGCAGCACAAGTACATCGACTACACCCGAGCGCTCGATGCCACTCAGCTGTATCTCAACGAGATCGGCTTCTCGCCGCTGCTCTCGCCGGAAGAGGAGGTACACTTTGCGCGCTTGTCGCAGAAGGGTGATCCCGCCGGCCGTAAACGCATGATCGAAAGCAACCTGCGCTTGGTGGTGAAAATCGCCCGGCGTTATGTCAACCGTGGCTTGTCTCTGCTCGATTTGATCGAAGAGGGCAACCTGGGCTTGATTCGGGCAGTGGAGAAGTTCGACCCGGAACGCGGCTTCCGCTTCTCGACCTACGCGACTTGGTGGATTCGCCAGACCATCGAGCGGGCGATCATGAATCAGACCCGCACCATCCGCTTGCCTATCCACGTGGTCAAAGAGCTCAATGTCTACCTACGTGCCGCGCGGGAGCTGACGCAAAAGCTCGACCACGAACCATCGCCGGAAGAAATCGCCACACTGCTGGAAAAACCGGTTGCAGAGGTCAAGCGCATGCTTGGCCTCAACGAGCGGGTATCCTCGGTGGATGTTTCGCTCGGGCCGGACTCGGACAAGACGCTGCTCGACACCCTGACTGACGATCGCCCGACCGACCCGTGCGACCTGCTGCAGGATGACGATCTGTCGCAGAGTATCGACCAGTGGCTGGGTGAGTTGACCGACAAGCAACGCGAGGTGGTGGTGCGTCGCTTTGGCCTGCGGGGGCACGAAAGCAGCACATTGGAAGATGTGGGCTTGGAGATTGGCCTTACCCGTGAGCGCGTGCGGCAGATCCAAGTAGAAGGGCTCAAGCGCCTGCGCGAGATACTTGAGAAAAACGGCCTGTCCAGCGAGTCACTGTTCCAGTAAACCTGGCACCGCTGCCCGAAAAACGCCTCGATGACCTCGGGGCGTTTTTGTTTGTGTTGCCTGGCGCTGCAGGCGACACATGCATGGAGAGCTAGCTCGGTTTTTGAGGAGCAATAATGTGAATGGCGCTACCACTGATTCATCGCGTGTAAGCTTTTGCTTACTCTTTATGTAAGCCATCAGCGCAACTGCCAGTAAATCAAAGGCGTTTTCAGCTAGAGATTTTTCGTATCTATTTGATTTTCAGCGATTTTTTAGCTGTGTGGAAGTGTGTCCCCAGTAATATTCAGAGAGAAGCTGCATTTGCCTGCTTTGGGGAACTCGCTAGTATTTGAACTGTGCACACGGACATGCACAGGTTCTCAGGGAGAGAGCCAAGGACATCGCAAGAAGCGATTTCATCAGGACGATGTTTGGGACAAGCAGGGACTACGGAAAAAATGTGGGCGGGTCAAACCGCCCCTTTTTTTTGCCCGTAATAAACGAAAAAAGGCCCTTTGCGGGCCTTTTTTGCTCCGGGCATTTAGCGCTCCAGATCGGCGATCTTGCCAGGCTTGCCGTCCCACTCTTCGGCGTCCGGCAAGGCCTCTTTACGCTCGGTGATGTTCGGCCAGACCTCTGCCAGTTCGGCATTGAGCTCGATGAAATTCTCCATGCCAGCGGGGATCTCGTCTTCCGAGAAGATCGCTTGGGCAGGGCACTCAGGCTCGCACAGTGCACAGTCGATGCACTCGTCCGGGTGAATCACCAGGAAGTTCGGGCCTTCGTAGAAGCAGTCCACCGGACAGACTTCCACGCAGTCGGTGTATTTGCATTTGATGCAGTTGTCGGTGACGACGAAGGTCATTTCTAGTTCTCTCCTCAGGCGACGGCGGCGGCCCTTCCTCTCGGGGCCGCGCGGTTTGCGGGCATATGGCTGCAGGCCAGGCTAATAACCTGCAGCACCAGCAAACCGCGGCGGATTCTACCAGCTTGTAGTGGGCGCCGTTATAACAGGTTCTTTAGTTGATATAGCGTTTCGATAGCTTGACGCGGGGTCATGTCATCCAAGTCCAGCTTGCCCAGCTTCTCGATGGCCGGGTGTGGCAGGCTGGCGAACAGGTCGCTCTGGTGCGGAACGTGCGGCTCGTCCTTGGCCTTTTTCGTGACCGGTGTTTCATGGGGCAGGCTGGTGGTTTCCAGCCGGCCCAGGTGCTCACGTGCGCGCAGGATCACTGGCGCAGGCACCCCAGCCAGCTGCGCCACGGCCAGGCCGTAGCTCTGGCTGGCCGGGCCAGGCAGCACATGGTGCAGGAAAACGATACGCTCGTTGTGCTCGGTAGCGTTCAGGTGCACGTTGGCCACCAGCGGTTCACTCTCCGGCAGCACGGTCAGCTCGAAGTAGTGGGTGGCGAACAAGGTATAAGCACGCAGTTGGGCCAGGCGCTCGGCGGCGGCCCAGGCCAACGATAGGCCGTCGAAGGTGCTGGTGCCGCGGCCGACTTCGTCCATCAGTACCAGGCTACGGTCGGTGGCGTTATGCAGGATGTTGGCGGTTTCGCTCATCTCGACCATGAAGGTCGAGCGCCCTCCGGCCAGGTCGTCGCTGGAGCCGATGCGGGTGAAGATGCGATCGACCAGCGACAGCTCGCAGCTGGCTGCTGGCACGAAGCTGCCGATGTGCGCCATCAGTACGATCAGTGCGGTCTGGCGCATGTAAGTGGACTTACCGCCCATGTTGGGGCCGGTGATGATCAGCATGCGCGTGCTGTCGTCCAGCCCTAGGTCGTTGGCCACAAACGGTGTGGTCAGCACCTGCTCGACCACAGGGTGGCGGCCCTGCTCGATGCGCAGGCAGGGCTCGTCGGTGAAGCGTGGGCAGTTCAGGTCGAGGTTCAGCGCACGTTCGGCAAGGTTGCTCAGCACGTCGATCTCGGCCAGCGCAGCGGCGCTGTCCTGCAGCGGCGCCAGGTGACTGATGAGGGTTTCCAGCAGCGCGTCATAGAGCATCTTCTCGCGCGCCAGGGCGCGGCTCTTTGCCGACAGCGCCTTGTCCTCGAAGGCCTTGAGCTCGGGTGTGATGAACCGCTCGGCGCCTTTGAGGGTCTGGCGGCGGATGTAGTCGCCAGGTGCCTGCTCGGCCTGCTTGGTCGGCAGCTCGATGAAGTAGCCATGCACGCGGTTGTAGCCGACCTTGAGGTTGGCAAGGCCGGTGCGGGCCTTTTCACGGGCCTCGAGGTCGATCAGGAACTGGCCGGCGTTCTCGCTGATTGCCAGCAGCTCGTCCAGCTCGCTGTCGTAGCCGGCTTTGAGTACACCGCCATCGCGAATCACCGCTGGCGGGTTGTCGATGATCGCCCGCTCCAGCAGGCTGGCCAGTTCCGGATAGGTGCCGGTGATCGCGGCCAGGCGCGCCAGGTGCGGTGCCTCCAACTCGCTCATGGCATTCTGCAATTCGGGCAGCGCGCCGAGTGCATCGCGCAGGCGCGCCAGGTCGCGCGGGCGGGCATTGCGCAGGCCGATACGAGCGAGGATCCGCTCGATATCGCCGATTTCCTTAAGCTGAGGTTGCAGCTTTTCGAAGCGGTAACCGTCGAGCAGGCAACGGATCGAATCCTGGCGTGCCTGCAGCACCTTGAGGTCACGCAGGGGGCGGTTCAACCAGCGGGTCAGCAGGCGGCTGGCCATGGCCGTCTGGCAACGGTCGATCACCGACTGCAGGGTGTTGTCCCGTCCACCTGCCAGGTTCACATCCAGCTCCAGGTTGCGGCGGCTGGCACCGTCCAGAATGACCGTATCGTCCAGGCGCTCGTGGCGCAGGCTGCGCAGGTGCGGCAGGGCGGTACGCTGGGTTTCCTTGGCGTAGGTCAGCAAACAGCCGGCAGCGCCAATGGCCAGGGTCAGCTTGTCACAGCCAAAACCTTTCAGGTCTTTGGTCGCGAATTGCTGGCACAGGGCCTTGCGTGCCGAATCCCGATCGAAGTCCCACGGCGCGCGACGACGGGCGCCGGGGCGCTTTTCGGCGGGCAGGTCGCGTGGCCAGTCGTCCGGGATCAGCAACTCGACCGGGTTCAGGCGTTCGAGTTCGGCCAGCAGGTTTTCCCAGCCCTTGATCTCCTGCACGCTGAAGTTGCCACTGGTGATGTCCAGCACCGCCAGGCCGAACAGGCGTTCGTCACCGAGCAGGGCGGCGATCAGGTTGTCGCGGCGCTCGTCGAGCAAGGCCTCGTCACTGACCGTGCCGGGGGTGATGATGCGCACCACCTGGCGTTCCACCGGGCCCTTGCTGGTGGCTGGGTCGCCGATCTGCTCGCAGATCACCACCGACTCCCCAAGCTTGACCAGCTTGGCCAGGTAGCCCTCCAGCGAGTGGAACGGGATGCCGCACATGGGGATCGACTGGCCGGCCGACTGGCCGCGCGCGGTCAGGGTGATGTCCAGCAGTTTCGCGGCTTTCTTTGCATCTTCGTAGAATATTTCGTAGAAGTCGCCCATGCGGTAGAACATCAGCTGGTCCGGGTGCTGATTTTTCAGCTTCCAGTACTGCTGCATCATTGGGGTGTGTGCGGAAAGATCAGACATTCAGGGCCTTACAGCGGGTGATCTGGTTGGCGATTTTCAAACCGGCAATGGTACAGGCTTTTTCAAGCAGATGCAGGCGGGCCAGGTGCATTGCATTTATGCGCGCATGGCTGCATTATGCACGCTATGCAAATACGCAATGTAGCCACTGTACTCAGACAATTGCTCGACCGCCACGGCCTGTCCCCTACAGAGCTGTACCGGCGCACGGGCGTCCCGCAATCGACCCTGTCGCGTATCCTGGCTGGCAAAATAGTCGATCCTTCAGACAAGCACGTGTCGAAAATTGCCGACTACTTCGGCGTGACCACCGAACAACTGCGCGGTCGCGCCGAGCTGGGCGAAACCCGCGAGGCGACCTTGCCCGCCCACGGCCATGCGGACCTCAGCGATATCAGCCTGTGGGATGATGAAACCCCCGTCGAGGACGACGAGGTGTCTGTACCTTTCCTACGTGAGGTCGAATTGGCAGCTGGATCAGGAAGATTCGTCATCGAAGAAAGCGAGCGAGCGCGGCTGCGGTTCGGTAAACGCAGCTTGCGCCACAACGGTGTGCAATTTGACCATGCCAAATGCGTGACGGTGCGGGGTAATAGCATGCTGCCGGTGTTGCGCGATGGCGCGACAGTGGGAGTCAATACAGGCAAATGCTCTATCGGCGATATCATCGATGGCGATCTTTATGCCATCAACCATAACGGCCAACTGCGAGTGAAACAGGTCTATCGGTTACCTACCGGCATCCGCCTGCGTAGTTTCAACCGCGACGAACACCCCGACGAGGACTACAGCTTCCAGCAAATGCAGGATGAGCAGATCAGCCTGCTCGGCCATGTGTTCTGGTGGGGCATGTACGCCCGCTAACAGCCTTTCTCCATAAAAACCCGCTACGGCGGGTTTTTTTTCGTCCGCAGAAAAGCCCTACAAGGCAGGCGGCGCATAGCCTGCATGCACATGAGCAAAATCCAATGCATAAAAATAGTAAAAAATGCATTGACTGCATATGCGTTGATGCATAACCTGTGTCTCAAGCCGGACAGAAACCGGTTGTTACACAGGCAGCGATGGACAGGCCTCAACTGTCCAGAGGGTTGGCAACTGGCCCGGGTGTGCAGCGTAAAGCACCACGAACAGTTATCCGGCGGGCAGGCGGCCGCGGTCGGAGACACCAATTTGAAGCGCAACCGCATGGCGTCACCAGTCGTGGCCTGCGGTTGAACCAACGCATTACTCAAAGGCCTGGCGAGCCGGGCCTTTTGGAATGCCGAGTGTTTGAACAATACCCAACAAACCCGTCTGCTGGCCCGGCCAGCGGGCATCCATACAGGAGACAGGACAGTGACGAACGAGCAACAAGCGTTGCTGGAGATGCCGCTCTGGCTGGTGATCGTCCTGGCATTGCTGGGCGGCCTGAGCGGTGAAATGTGGCGGGCAGACAAGGCCGGCGCCACCGGTTGGTCGCTGCTGCGACGCCTGGCGCTGCGCTCCGGGGCCTGCATGGTCTGCGGCGTATCGACGGTAATGCTGCTGTATGCCGGCGGCTTGTCGATCTGGGCGGCCAGTGCATTTGGCTGCATGACTGCGGTCGGCGGCGCCGATGTCGCCATGCGGCTGTATGAACGCTGGGCGATCCGGCGCCTGGGCTTGCGCGACAGCACGCAAGCCGACGAGCGATAAGGAGAATATGCATGAGTGAACTGACCACTTTGCACGCGGCAGTGACAGCAACTATTCGTGAGGCGATGCCGGAGCTGGCGTCGGTAGATGCCTATACCGCTGTAGGAAATGCCCCGGAGAGACCGGCGCTGCGCCACGGCATCGTGCAAATGACGGCAGATGCAGCGCCGCGCGATGGCCGCTCGGTGCTGATCGCCACCTTCGAGGCGGACATCACCGCCGACAGCGCCAACCCCGAGGCGCGGCTTCAGGGCAGCCTGCTGGCCGCACAGTTGATGGATCTGCTGCGCCAGCAGCATTGGGCACTGGATTTCGTCGAAGCCAGCCGCAATGTCCAGGCGCAGTTCGAGGGCAGCGCCTGGACCGTGCGCTGGGACCAGCCGGTGCTGCTGGGTGAGCCTCGCTGGAGTTGGCCGGACCAGCCTCCGGGCAGCCTCGTGTTGGGTTTTGCGCCTGAGATCGGCCTGGGTAATGAAGCGCATTACATCGCACCCGAGGACCTTTCATGAGCTACGTCAGCGCCATGCACGACCGCATGCTGGCATGCCTGATCATTCCCTGTCGGGTAGTGGCGCTAGACCTTGCCGCTGCCCGGGTGCGGGTGTCGGACGGCAGCGGCTGGACCAGCGCTTGGTTGCGCTGGCATGCCCAGGCGGCCGGCCAGGCGCGGCACTGGCGGGCGCCCAGCCTGGGGGAGCAGGGCGTGCTGCTCAGCCCCAGTGGTGAGCCTGCCCAAGGCACCTTTCTACCCGGCCTGTATGGCAATGCCGGCAATGCGCCGGACAACCGCGAACAGGTCGAGGTCTGGCGCTTTGCCGATGGCGCATCCCTCAGCTACGACTGGCAGGCAAGCCACTATGACATTCAGCTGCCTGGCGGCAGCGTGAGTATCAAGGTTGGCTCCAATAGCGTGCTGGTCACCGACGTGGCGATCAGCCTACAGGCCCCAACGATCAATCTCACAGGCAAGGTCACGGTCGACGGCCCGCTGCAGGTCAGCGGCGACATCAACGGCGGTGGGCGGATCATCGATACCGCCGGCAACACAGCCAACCACAAACATTGAATAGAGCCCGCTCATGCGGGCTTTTTTTCATCTCAGGAGAATGCCATGCATAGCCATGAACAGGGCGGTGCACCGTGATCGGCATGGACCGTCGCACCGGCCAGCCACTGAGCGGCATCGATCATCTGCGCCAGTCCATCGAGGACATCCTCAGCACGCCGCAGGGCAGCCGGCGTATGCGTCCGGAGTACGGCAGCCAGTTGCGGCGTTTCGTCGACCTGCCGGTCAACGAGGGCTGGAAAAGCGCCGTGCAAGCGGAAGTGGCCCGCGCCTTGGGCCGTTGGGAGCCGCGCTTGCAGTTGCAGCGGGTCAAGGTGGTGGCGGTGCTCGATGGTCAGGTGAGTCTGGCCTTGAGCGGCCGCTATCTGGGTGATGAAGCTTTGGTAGAGGTGAGCGTATGAGTCAGGTGGATCTGTCCAAGCTGCCAGCGCCGCAGCTGCTTGAAGACCTTGATTACGAAGCGCTGTACCAGGCTGACCTCGAGACCTTTCGCGATTACCTGGGCGAGGCCTGGAACGCCAATCTGGAGAGTGATCCAGTCACCAAGCTGCTGGAGGTGGGCGCCTATCGCAAGCTGCTCAACCGGGCCCGTATCAACGATGCTGCAAAGTCGCTGTTGTTGGCTTACGCCCAGGGTGGCGACCTAGACCAGTTGGCTGCGAACGTCAGCCTGCACCGCCTGGTGATCCAAGCGCAGGACCTGACCAGCGTCCCGCCCATGGAGGCGGTACTTGAGGCCGACGATGCCCTGCGTGAGCGAATCCAATTGGTCTATGAAGGCCTGACCACCGCCGGGCCACGTAACAGTTACATCCTGCATGCCCGCAACGCATCGGGGCAGGTGGCTGACGCCACCGCCGAAAGCCCGTCGCCGGCCGTGGTGGAGGTAACCGTACTGAGCCTGGAGGGCAACGGCCAGGCCAGCGCCGAGTTGCTGGCACAGGTGGCGGCCTACCTCAACGACGACGACATCCGCCCGGTTGCCGACCGGGTCAACGTGCGCAGCGCTCAAGTGCTGCCCTATCGCATAGACGCCGTGCTCTACCTGGCGGACAACGGCCCGGAGTACGAGGCGATTCTGGCCGAGTGCCAGCGCCGGCTGGCCGCCTGGATCAACCCGCGCCGGCGGCTGGGCGTACAAGTGGCACGCTCAGGTATCGATGCACAGCTGCATATCGACGGGGTGAGCCGGGTCGAGCTCAATGGCTGGGCCGACATACTGCCCAGCAAGGCCCAGGCAGCCTGGTGCAGCGGCTTTACGTTGAAGCGAGGTGGCTGACATGCAGAGCCTATTGCCGCTCAACCGCACAGCGTTGGAGGGTGCCATTGAGAGAGCAGGCGATGAAGACCTCAAGGTCAGCCTGCGCCAGCTCTATAACCCAGACACCTGCCCATCGGCCTTGCTGTATCAGCTGGCGTGGGCGTGGTCGGTAGATCGCTGGGATGAAGGATGGACTGATGACGTCAAGCGGTCAGTGATCAAATCGTCGTTCTATATCCATAAGCACAAAGGAACGATTGGCGCTCTGCGGCGCGTGGTTGAGCCGTTCGGCTATCTGATCGAGGTGGTCGAGTGGTGGCGGACGTCGCCTCAAGGGGCCGCCGGAACCTTCGCGCTCAAGGTCGGCGTATCGGACTCCGGCATCAGCGACGCCACCTATCGCGAGCTGACGGCATTGCTCGACGACGCACGGCCGGTGAGCCGGCATATGGTCGGCCTGGAAATCAGCCTGGAAACCATCGCAAAGGTGTACCTGGGTATGAACATCAGCGACGGCGACATCTGCGAGGTGTATCCGCCCATGCAGCGAGACATCGAGGTCATTGGCGTGATTGGGCGCGGTGGCCGTGAGACAACAATCGACACACTGGAAATTGCACATGGTTGACCAGAACTCCCAGTTCTACGCGATCCTCACGAATGTGGGCGCGGCCAAGCAAGCCAATGCTGATGCCTTGGGCATTGCTTGGAAAATCACACACATGGGCGTGGGTGACGCCAACGGCGCCGACCCTACCCCTGATGCCACACAAACCCGATTGATCAACGAGTGGCGCCGGGCGCCGCTCAATCAGCTCAAGGTCGACGATAAAGACGCTTCGATCATCATTGCCGAGCAGGTGATTCCAGCCGATATCGGCGGTAAGTGGATTCGCGAGATCGGTCTGTACGACGAAGCTGGCGACCTGGTGGCGGTGGCCAACTGCGCGCCGACCTACAAGCCCGTGCTCTCGCAGGGTTCAGGGCGCACTCAAGTGCTGCGCATGAGCCTGGTGGTCAGCAGCGCCGCTAATGTGCAGTTGAAGATTGACCCCAGCGTGGTGCTGGCTACCCGCGAATGGGTTACCGAGGAATTGGCGCGCCAGGACTTCAAGCACTCAGTATTGGCGGCCACTACGGCCAACATCGCCCTTAGCGGCCTACAGACCATCGACGGCGTGCCGTTGACGGCCGGTGCTCGAGTGCTGGTGAAAAATCAGACCACAGCCCGGGATAACGGCCTTTATACGGTAGTGCCGGGCGCTGCCTGGAGCCGTTGCGACGATGCCAACAGCAGTGCCAAGGTCACCCCCGGCCTGCTGGTTTTGGTGGAGAAGGGCACGGTCAACAGCGACAGTGCATGGCAGTTGGTCACCGATGCGCCGATTACCCTGGGGGTTACGGCGCTGTCGTTCGAAATGGCGTTCGGTCGTAGTGGCGTGGCGGCCGGCACTTACCGCAGCGTGCAGGTCGACAAGTACGGCCGCGTGGTGGCGGCGACCAACCCGACTACGGTCGCGGGATATGGCATCACAGATGTTTATACCAAGTCCGAAACCTTCTCTCGCGCTGAAACTACTTCGGCGATTGCTACGGCGGTGGCCAGTGCTGTGGCCGGTCTGGTGGATTCTTCGCCTGCGGCTTTGGACACGCTGAAAGAGCTGGCGATGGCTATCGGCAATGATCCGAACTTTGCCACTACTATGGTCAACGAGTTGGCGAAAAAAGCGAACTTGGCATCGCCAAAGTTGACCGGCACCCCGGAGGCGCCAACCGCGCAAGTCGGCACCAACACCGACCAACTGGCCACTATGAAGGCTTTGCTGCAAGCACTGGCGTCGTTCGGCTTGGCTTCAGGTAGGTCGATGTTCGTCGATGATCTGAATACATTGCGCGGCACTTGCTTTTTTGGCTTTGGTGATAAGGCCATTGGAGCGATTGTTTCAGGTGTCTACGATGCGATTGGCTTTCAGATCGAATCGGTAGGGCAGCGTACACAGTTTGCGGTTCCCGGTGGTGCCAGGCTATACGTGCGCACGGACGACAGCAGTGATGCGAGTGGTTTCGAGCCGTGGACGGAAATCGCATCCGTTAACGCCCTCAATTTATTGTCCGACATCGTGGCACTTAAATCGCCTATCGCCTCGCCAGCATTCACAGGCACTCCTACTGCGCCTACGGCGCCTTTAGGTACTAACAACACGCAGCTTGCCACCATGGCGGCGCTGCTGCAGGGCATCAACGCTTACAAACGCAACTACGGCGGTAACGTGGTCGGCGTTGGTGCGAATATCACGCTGCTAGGGTCGCAGACGGGTTACGCCTTCAATGTGACTGCACCGGTTACAGTCTCACTGCCAGCGGCCGCAGATGCGGGGTCGGGAGGAACCTACGTTATCCGTAATGTAAGTTCGGGCGTCGTCAACATCAATGCTCCCGCGAATGGGAAAATTGTCGAGAAAAACAACACCGTAAACTCGGCGCCCCTGCAAGTTGGCGAATGGGTGGAGCTGCAAGCGTCTACCACGAACTATTTCATCAATAAGCGCGGCACGCTGAGCGAGATCGGTAAGGTGGTCAGCGACGCTATGGCGTCGTTTGGTATTGGCGGCTACAACGTTAAATCGGGCGTTGATATCAATACGCTGACCCAAGGCGGGCTTTCGTATTGCATCAATCCGACTAACAGCCCAGTCGGCACGCAA
>NZ_JBJJLN010000046.1:0-33646 GCF_046230725.1 Pseudomonas sp. KCJK9000
ATCCGCTTTGCGAGGTGTTGCCAGCGGCATCGGTAGCGGTGACGCTCAAGGCCTGGCCATTGGTCTGCGGCGGTTGCAGCGTGACGCTGAACTGGCCGTCCGCGCCCGCAGTGGCAGTGCCTAAAAGAGTGCCGTCGGCGCCGCGTACTTGTACCGTGGAGCCCGGCTCGGCGCGGCCGGTGAGGGTGGTGCCTTGGCTGTCGACTGCCAACTCGCTTGGCGGCGTGGGGGCGGTAGTGTCAGGTGCGGTTACCGTGCCGCCCGTAGAGGTGTTGCCAGCGGGGTCGGTGATGGTGACGGTCAGCCCCTGGCCGTTATTTTGTTGGCTGCCCAGGTCGACTGTGAACGTACCATCACTGCCAACGGTGCCTGTGCCGATGAGGTTGCCAGCCGGGTCGAATACGTTGACCGTCGAGCCCGCTTCACCGCGACCTGACACGCGCAAGCCATCTGGGGAAACCAGCAAGTCGATGGGCGTCGCTGGCGGGGTAGTGTCGCCCGGCTGGCCGCCACCGCCACCGCCACCACCGCCGCCCGCCGCAGCCGCAACGCCACCGGCACCGAGCAGGCCAAGGGCGGCAATGGCGAAGGTTGAAGTGCCTTCACCCGCAACGCCAATACCGGCCACCAGCTGATCCAGCGATGCCACTTCGTCGAACGTGAAGCCGGTGAACGCTGCCGCATCGTAGTTGGCATGCCACAAGGTGCCATCTTCGCCGACGAACACCATGTCGCTGCCAACACCGGCCTGATCCACGGCGAAGAAGTTGCCGATGGTGACCTTTTCACCGGATTTGAGGGTGACAATCAGATCTTGCCCGCGCCGGGTGACGGTGGCCACCTGGTCGGGGGCTACCGGCATCTGCACTACGCCAGGGCTGTTGAGGTTGATATCGCCCCAGGCATTCTGGGTGGCCACGGCGGATTGCTTGTCAGCGACTACGATGTTGTCCATGAATGCTCCCTGCTGGCTTTCGGTACACGCACAGGTGGCCGTGTGACGGCCGTGTACCGTGTGTTAGGGAGATATAGCAGCCCATCAGATCGCCACCAGATGGCTTTGCGCCTAGTCCTTTAGTAGAAATCCAACTCAGCGAAGCCCCAGGCGACGGGCCAGTCGGTTGAGGTTGGCGCGGTCCAGCCCCAGCTCGCGCGCTGCCGCTGCCCAGTTTTGCTGATGGCGTTGCAGGCAGGCGGCGATGAGCTGGCGTTGGTAATCATCCACCGCTTCGCGCAGACCGCCCGTCGGCAGAGGCATCGCGGCCTGAGGTGTCTCGGCCGAAGCGCCCGGCGCCACCGGCTCCGTGGGATGCAAGCCCAGGTCGCTTGCCTCCAGGGTGAGGATACGTGGGCGTTGCGCGTGCTGGCCTAGAGCCTTGAGCGAGGAGCGGCCGATCAGGTGCTCCAGTTCGCGCACGTTGCCCGGCCAGTCATACGCCAACAATGCCGCTTGCGCGGCGCTGCTAAGCCGCAGGCTGTTCAAGCCCAGGCGTGATCGGTTCTGTTCGAGGAAGTAGCCAGCGAGCAGCAGTACGTCGCGGCCACGCTCGCGAAGCGGCGGCACATGCAACGGGTACACACTCAGGCGGTGATAAAAGTCAGCGCGCAAGTTACCTGCCCGTACTTCTGCCGCTAGGTCGCGGTTGGTGGCGGCGATCAGGCGAACATCGACGCGGTGTTCGCGATCCGAACCCAGTCTTTGCAGTTGGCCGCTTTGCAGCACACGTAGCAACTTGGCCTGCACGGCCAGCGGCAGCTCACCAACTTCATCGAGAAACAGCGTGCCGCCATTGGCCAGTTCGAATTTGCCACGGCGTTCGCCATGGGCGCCAGTGAATGCCCCGCGCACATGGCCGAACAGTTCGCTCTCCACCAGGGTGTCGGGCAGGGCGGCACAATTGAGGCTGACCATTGGTTTGGCGGCGCGTTGGCTGGCCTGATGCAAGGCCATGGCCACCAGCTCCTTGCCTACGCCGGTTTCGCCGTTGATCAGTACGGTGAGCTCGCTGCCACCGACCAGGCGTATTTCTTCCAGCAGGCGCTTGTGCGCGGCGCTCTGGCCGATCAATGCCCGGTCCTGGCCGCTGGCCTGACGATAGACCTCTGCCCGGTGATGCTCGTCCTCGGCGCGCAGCGCCAATTGCTCGATGCGCTCGGCTACGGTCACGGTGGCGGCCGCCAGGCTGGCAAAGGCTTGCAAGGCGTCCAGCTCCAGGCTCTGGAACTGGCCTGGGGTGAGTGCGTCGAGGGTCAGCAAGCCCCAGGGGCGTTCGTCCACCATCAGTGGGCAGCCCATGCAGTCATGCACCTCAAGCGTGGCCCCAGGGGTGTTGACCAACCCATCGTAGGGGTCGGGAAGGCTTGAATCGCTGGCAAAGCGTGTGGGTTGCGGGCGGCTTAGCAGCAGCTCAAAGCGCGGGTGCTCACTGACTTTGAAGCGGCGGCCAAGCGTGTCGGGGGAAAGCCCATCCACCGCCAGCGGCACCAGCCATTCGCCTTCCAGCCGCAGCAATGCAGCTGCATCGCAGGGCAACAACCCGCGCATGGCCTGCAGAAGACGACGGTAGCGTTCCTGGTCGGGCAAATCTCGGGACAGATCGCTGACCAGGGGCAGCAGCGTGGTGAGCAGCGGGGTATTAGTCATAAGGACTCCATTTAGTCAAAGTGACTATACGCGGAGCCAGGTCAATCTGACACTTCCATTTATAAGATATTGATTTAAATAGAATTATTACTTGGCATGATTGCTGTAACTGTTAGCGCAACCTTATCACGCCTGAGGCTTAGGAGTTGCAAATGCTCAGTGTCGAACAACGCGCAATCATCAAAGCCACCGTCCCATTGCTGGAAACCGGCGGTGAAGCGCTCACTACCCATTTCTACCGCATGATGCTCAGTGAGTACCCCGAGGTACGGCCACTTTTCAACCAGGCTCATCAGGCCAGCGGAGACCAGCCTCGTGCCTTGGCCAACGGGGTGCTGATGTACGCACGGCACATCGACCAGCTCGAACAACTCGGTGGGCTAGTCGGGCAGATCATCAACAAACATGTTGCCCTGCAGATTCTGCCGGAGCATTACCCTATCGTCGGTAAGTGCCTGTTGCGGGCGATCGAGGAGGTTCTGGGCAGCGACATCGCCACGCCCGAGGTCATAGCCGCCTGGGCTGGCGCCTATGGCCAACTGGCGGACATCCTGATCGGCGCAGAAGAAAGCCTCTACCAACAAAAAGCGCAAGCCGCAGGCGGTTGGCGCGGCACCCGTGAATTTCGCCTGGCACGCCGCGAGCAGGAAAGCTGCGAAATCACCTCGTTCTATTTCGTCCCCGTCGATGGCTTGCCGGTGCTCAAGGCTGAACCTGGTCAGTACATCGGCCTGCGGCTGTTCATCGACGGTGCCGAGCAGCGCCGCAATTACTCGCTTTCGGCGCTGTGCGATGGCCTGGGATATCGCATCAGCGTCAAGCGGGAGCAGGGCGGTAAAGTCTCCAATTATCTGCATGATCAACTGGTCGTAGGGGATACCTTGCAACTGTTCCCGCCATCGGGAGAATTCACCCTGTCGGCCAGCAACAAGCCCTTGGTGCTGATCAGCGGCGGGGTAGGCATTACCCCAACATTGGCGATGCTCGAAGCAGCTCTGCAGACTCAGCGGCCGGTACGCTTCATTCACTGCGCACGCAATGCCTCGGTTCATGCGTTCCGCGCGTGGGTCGATGGGCTGGCCGAGCGACACCCGCAGCTTCAGCGTTTTTATTGCTACGGCGAAGGGCAGGACGCGCACCATGCCGATGCGGTTGGCCTGCTCAATCAAGACCTGCTAGGCCAATGGTTGGGGCACGAGCGTGATGTCGATGTTTACTTCCTGGGGCCCAAGGGGTTCATGAGGGCTATCAAGCGGCAATTGAAAGGCTTGGGTGTGCCTGAGCAGCAGAGCCGCTATGAATTTTTTGGCCCTGCGGCTGCGCTCGAGTAGATCACCAATCGCTCTATATGCGGTTGTTTTGATGCAACCTCTATATAAGGAAAGATGAAAGGTGAAATGGGCACCTTTCATCTTTAATCCTCTTTTAATCGCTGTATCCTTCACTGCCGGGTGTCGAGGGGCTTGCCCTATCGCGGCACCTGGGGGGCCGTTTGTAACCGGCTGTCGTTGAACCGCCGCTGCAATACTCGGTCATAGCACCTGCGGATAGCCCAGCGCCGTGCTGTCTCCCCGCCTCGATACGCTATGGGGCCATGCCTGTGTGTAGAATCGCACCCAGGCGGGCGGACCACGCTGCCATCTATCCATCGAAGGAATCGGCAATGAACGAACAAACCCTGCGCCTGAACCGCGAACGGCGCTTTCTGGTACTGCTGGGGGTGATCTGCCTCGCCCTGATCGGCGGTGCCTTGTACATGCAGGTGGTGCTGGGCGAGGCGCCTTGCCCGCTGTGCATCCTGCAACGGTATGCCTTGCTCTTTATCGCCATCTTCGCGTTCATCGGTGCCGCCATGCCTGGGCGCCGCAGCTTGACGCTGTTCGAGGGCCTGGTCGTGCTCAGTGCCATTGGCGGAATCATTGCAGCGGGCAACCATGTGTATATACTCGCCAACCCGATGGTCAGTTGCGGCATCGATACCTTGCAGCCGATCGTTGACGACTTGCCCCTGGCCAAGCTCTGGCCACTGGCGTTCCAGGTAGACGGTTTCTGCAGTACGCCGCACCCGCCGATCCTCGGTTTGTCGCTGGCGCAGTGGGCACTGTTGGCGTTCGTGCTGACGGCCATCCTGGTCCCGCTGGGCATCTGGCGCAACCGGCGTCAGGCTTAGACAAAAGTCCCGAATTCTCAGCGGGCTTTTGCACGGCATGAGATGAGTGAAAAGTCCTCTCCCGCTTGATTCAGATCAACCTCCAGCCCTTGTCGGACAAGGGCTGGAGGGCTAGCAAGCGGGGTGCGACAAACTGTCGCGAAGTTGAATTTCTCGCTCGGATTGTTACAGATCCTGTAAAGGACTGTTGCTCAATAAGTCATAGTCAAGGGTTGGCGACCTATCTACAATCGCCCCCAATTCCCGTTCGGCACTGCTTGCGAGTCGCAGGATTGAAGGAAGCCCTCAGCGCTTCTTTTTGCTGACTTCGTCAAGTTTCGCCAAACGGCGATACCGGGCGGACCCCCCTCCGCGTTTTCCCGCACCAAATGGACTTGGTCTGAAGTACAGGCCTGTTGCCTAAGAAACCATAAGCACCGCTATCACGCTTCACGCCAAGGTCTTGCAGTCAGGCCGGGGCGGGAGCGAGTTCGGGCGCTACATGCCGCACTTGGCAGGACGAAGTGTTGGCTACCAAAACACAAATTGCATTGAAGCAAGCTGATCTAGAGGTCGTGAGATGAGTAAAAAGCGTTACCCCAGACTGTTTGGCATATTGCCCTTTTTAGGCATGCTTTTACTCAGTGGGTGCAACTGGACCCTGCTCGACCCGAAAGGTCAGGTCGGCATTGAGCAAAAGAACCTGATCCTGATCGCTACTGGCTTGATGCTGCTGGTGGTGATTCCGGTCATCATCATGACCGTGGCGTTCGCCTGGAAGTACCGTGCTTCGAACAAGGCCGCCACCTACACCCCAGACTGGTCGCACTCGACCAAGATCGAAGCTGCGGTGTGGATCATCCCGATCATCATCATCATTGCCCTGGGCTACGTGACCTACAAGTCCACCCACAAGCTGGACCCGTATCGCCCACTGGATTCCGATGTGAAGCCACTGCAGATCGACGTGGTCGCGCTGGACTGGAAGTGGCTGTTCATCTACCCGGAGCAGGGCATCGCCACGGTCAACAAGATCGTCTTCCCGGCTAACACCCCGGTCAACTTCCGCGTCACCTCCGACGCCGTGATGAACTCGTTCTTCATCCCGGGCCTGGGCGGTCAGATCTACGCCATGGCGGGTATGACCACCAAGCTGCACCTGATCGCCAACGAGAACGGCGAATTCGACGGTATCAGCGCCAACTACAGCGGCGCCGGCTTCACCGGCATGAAATTCAAGGCCACTGCCACCTCTCAGGAAGACTTCGACAAGTGGGTCGCCGAGGTCAAGCAGTCGCCGAAGAAGCTGGACAAGGCCACCTACGACGCCTTGGCCAAACCAAGCGAAAACAACCCAGTCGCGCTGTATGGCGAGGCCTCGCCTGACCAGTTCCAGCTGATCGTCGACAAGTACGAAGGCATGAACCGCGGTCGTCCGAGCCACGAAGAAGCAGGCAGCAAAGATCTGGCCACCACCGAGTCGAGTGCGCAACCAGCTGCCGGTGCAGAGGAGTAAGAGATGTTCGGTAAATTAACCCTGGAGGCGATACCCTTCCACGAGCCGATAGTCATGGTGACCCTTGCCATGATTGCGCTCGGGGGTATTGCTGTCGTTGGTGCTATCACCTATTTCCGCAAGTGGACCTACTTGTGGACCGAGTGGCTGACCACTGTCGACCACAAGAAAATCGGGGTGATGTACATCGTCGTCGCGATGGTCATGCTGCTGCGCGGCTTTGCCGACGCCATCATGATGCGTACCCAGTTGGCCGCCGCTACCGGTGGCTCCGAAGGCTACCTGCCGCCTGAACACTATGACCAGATCTTCACCGCTCACGGTGTGATCATGATCATCTTCATGGCGATGCCGTTCTTCACCGGCCTGATGAACCTTGCAGTTCCGCTGCAAATCGGTGCACGTGACGTTGCCTTCCCGTTCCTCAACTCCCTGAGCTTCTACCTGCTGCTGGCAGGCGTGCTGCTGGTCAACATCTCGCTGGGCGTTGGTGAATTCGCCAAGACCGGCTGGGTTGCCTATCCGCCGCTTGCGGGTATTCAGTACAGCCCTGGAGTGGGTGTCGACTACTACATCTGGGCGCTACAGCTATCAGGTTTGGGTACGACACTGACCGGCGTGAACTTCCTCGTCACCGTGATGAAGATGCGCGCACCTGGCATGAAGCTGATGGACATGCCGATCTTCACCTGGACCTGCACCTGGGCCAACGTGCTGATCGTGGCTTCGTTCCCGATTCTGACCGCTGCACTGGCACTGCTGACTGTTGACCGTTATCTGGACTTCCACATTTTCACCAACGAGCTTGGTGGGAACCCGATGATGTACGTCAACCTGTTCTGGGCCTGGGGTCACCCTGAGGTTTACATCCTGATCCTGCCGGCCTTCGGCGTGTTCTCGGAAGTGACTTCGACCTTCTCTGGCAAGCGTCTGTTCGGCCACCACTCGATGATCTACGCATCGGGCGCCATTGCTGTTCTGGGCTTTGCTGTATGGCTGCACCACTTCTTCACCATGGGTGCCGGCGCCAGCGTCAACACCTTCTTCGGCCTGGCGACGATGCTGATCTCCATTCCGACCGGTGTGAAGTTGTTCAACTGGCTGTTCACCATGTACCAGGGCCGTGTGCGCTTCACCGCACCGATGCTGTGGACCCTGGGCTTCATGATCACCTTCTCGATCGGTGGTATGACCGGCGTTCTGCTGGCTGTTCCGGGTGCTGACTTCGTGCTGCACAACAGCCTGTTCGTGATCGCTCACTTCCACAACGTGATCATCGGTGGTGCGGTATTCGGCTACATCGCCGGCTTCGCCTACTGGTGGCCAAAAGCGTTCGGCTTCAAGCTGAACGAGAAGTGGGGCAAAGCTGCCTTCTGGTTCTGGATCTCCGGCTTCTACGTAGCGTTCATGCCGCTGTACGCCCTGGGCTTCATGGGCATGACCCGTCGTCTGAACCACTCCGACAACCCACTGTGGGAACCCTACCTGTACGTAGCCGTTGTCGGCGCCGTGCTGATTCTGTTCGGTATCGCCTGCCAGCTGATCCAGATCGTCGTTTCGATCCGCGATCGCGAGCAGAACCTGGATGTGACCGGCGACCCATGGGGCGGCCGTACTCTGGAGTGGTCGACTTCCTCGCCACCTCCGTTCTACAACTTCGCCCACATGCCTGAAAAAGTTGGCCTGGACTGCTGGAACGAAGCCAAGGAAGCCGGTGTTGCCTACAAGGTGCCTGGCAAGTACGAAGCGATCCACATGCCGAACAACACCGCTACCGGTCTGTTCATGGGTATGTTCCTGACTGTCTTCGGTTTCGCTTTCATCTGGCACATCTGGTGGCTGGTGGGCGCAAGCCTGTTGGCAACCATCGCAGTCTTCGTTCGCCACGCTGCGCGTGACGATCAGGGCTACATGGTTCCGGCCGAAGAAGTGGCGCGCATCGAAGGCGAGCGTCTGAAAGCGCTGGCCCACGCAGGTGCTCTGCCTGCCGGCGCACGTGTCGAATCGTTTGAACGGGTGTAATCAATGTCCAGTCAAGTAATCCACGGTGGCGCGCATGGTCATGACCATGCTCACGATGACCACCACCACGACTCGGGCCAGATGACCGTCCTCGGTTTCTGGCTGTACCTGATGACCGACTGCATCCTGTTTGCGTCGCTCTTCGCCACCTACGCGGTGCTGTCCGGCAGTTTTGCCGGCGGCCCGTCGGGTCACGACATCTTCCAGCTCGACTTCGTAGCGGTTGAAACGCTGTTCCTGCTGCTGTCCTCGATCACCTTCGGCTTCGCCATGCTGAAGATGTTCGATGGCAAGAAAGCGGGCGTACTGGGCTGGTTGGCAGTGACCTTCCTGTTCGGTGCAGGCTTCATCGCGATGGAAATCTATGAATTCCATCACCTGATCGGCGAGGGCTTCGGCCCAACCCGCAGTGGCTTCCTGTCGGGCTTCTTCGCCCTGGTAGGTACCCACGGTCTGCACGTGACCGCCGGCCTGATCTGGATGGCAATCATGATGTACCAGATCAACAAGCACGGCATCACGCCGACCGCCAAGACCCGCATGAGCTGCCTGAGCCTGTTCTGGCACTTCCTGGACGTGGTCTGGATCTGCGTATTCACCGTCGTCTACCTGCTGGGGGTTCTGTAATGGCTAACGCACACGACACTCATCACGAAGGTAACCACGGCAGCGTCAAGTCGTACATGATCGGCTTCATCCTGTCGATCATCCTGACCGCGATTCCGTTTGGCCTGGCCATGTCGCCAAGCCTGCCGAAGAACCTGACCGTTCTGATCATCGTGGCCATGGCCGTGATTCAGGTAGTGGTACACCTGGTGTACTTCCTGCACATGGACCGCTCGAAAGAGCAGCGCTCCAATGTGTCGACGTTCCTGTTCACCACCCTGGTAATCGCTCTGCTGGTCGGCCTGTCGCTGTGGATCATGTTCAGCATCCACTTCGAAATGATGGCCAAGTGAGGTAAGACTGCATGTCCGTTAAGCACTTTATCCAAATCACCAAACCGGGGATCATTTTCGGTAACGTGCTTTCCGTGGCAGGCGGTTTCTTCCTTGCCTCGAAGGGCCATGTGGATTTCGCTCTGTTCCTGGCGGTGGTGATTGGTACTTCGTTGGTGGTGGCGTCCGGATGCGTGTTCAACAACTGCATCGACCGTGACATCGACCACAAGATGGAGCGCACCAAGAACCGCGTCATGGTGCAGGGCGGCATGTCGCTGCCCATCGCGCTGGCCTATGCCACCCTTCTTGGGGTGGCCGGCTTCAGCTTGCTGTATGTGCAGGCCAACCCGCTGGCGGCGTTCTGCGCAGCGGTAGGCTTCGTGGTCTACGTCGGTTTCTACAGCCTCTGGCTCAAGCGTAAATCGGTGCACGGCACCTTGGTTGGCAGCCTGTCCGGTGCCATGCCTCCGGTGATCGGCTACTGCGCCGTGAGCAACAGCTTCGACCTGGCCGCGGTGACCCTGCTGGTGATGTTCAGCCTGTGGCAGATGCCGCACAGCTTTGCCATTGCCATCTTCCGCTTCAAGGATTACAGCGCTGCCAACATTCCGGTACTGCCGGTGGCACGCGGTATTCTTGCGGCGAAGAAGCAGATCGTGCTGTACGTGCTGGCCTTCCTGCTCGCGACCTTGATGCTCACCCTTGGCGGGTATGCCGGTCTCGGCTACCTGGCCGTGGCGGCCGCCATGGGCCTGTACTGGCTGTACATGGCCTGGGGCGGCTACAAAGCTGAAGACGACAGCAAGTGGGCGCGCAAGGTGTTTGGCTTCTCCATCCTGACCGTCACTGCCTTAAGCGTGATGATGTCGGTGGACAGCCAAACTGCTGCTGATGTGCTGATGACCTACGCACGCTGATCGAGGCGAGTGCTTCACCCAAAAGCCGGCCATAGTGCCTAATGCTGTTCACTTAAGCATTTGAGTCCAGGCTTGTGGTCGAGAAAATCCGATACCGGTGATCTGGTGTCGGATTTTTTTTGGGTTCAATTTGAGGCTTTTTGCGCCTGTGAGATCGAGCGCCGCCCGCGCGGCGCATCGCGAGCTGCGCTCGCTCCTACGTTTGTTTCGGGCCAATTGATCCTGTGGGATTTGCGCGCGGACGCCTTGGTGCATGGCGCGATATCGCGTCGTACAAACCAGGCGGTCGCGCGCACCTGCCACAGGCGTTACTGGCCCGAAACAAACGTAGGAGCGAGCAAAGCTCGCGATGCGCCGCGCGGGCGGCGCTCGATCTCACAGGCGCTAAAAGCCTCAGATTGAACCCCAAAAAAACCCGACACCAGTATCGGATTTTTCGACCGCAAGCCTGGACTCAAATGCTTAAGTGAACAGCATTACCGCTTAAGCGGGCTTTTTAATGAAGTGTGGCAACCGGTCATAGCAGGAATATCGTGGCCAACCCCAGGAAAATGAAGAAGCCACCGCTATCGGTCACAGCAGTGATCATGACGCTCGACCCCATGGCGGGGTCACGCCCCAGACGGGTGAGGGTCATAGGGATGAGCACGCCCATGAAGGCGGCCAACAATAGGTTCAGCGTCATCGCTGCGGTCATGACCACACCCAACGACCAGCTGCCATAGAGCCAGAAGGCGACCGCGCCAATCACCCCACCCCAGATCAGGCCATTGAGTAGTCCCACCGCCAGCTCCTTGCGCATCAAGCGGCTGGTATTGCCTGGCGATACTTGGTCCAGAGCCATGGCGCGGACGATCATGGTGATGGTCTGATTACCCGAATTGCCGCCAATACCGGCAACGATGGGCATCAGTGCAGCCAGTGCCACCAGCTTCTCGATCGAGCCTTCGAACAAGCCGATCACCCGGGAGGCGACGAAAGCGGTGATCAAGTTGATTGCCAGCCACGCCCAGCGGTTACGCAGTGAGCGCCAGACCGAGGCGAAAATGTCTTCCTCCTCACGCAGACCTGCCATGTTGAGGACTTCGCTTTCGCTCTCTTCGCGGATCAGGTCGACCATCTCGTCGATCGTCAGACGGCCGATCAGGCGATCGCTCTTGTCGACCACCGGGGCTGACACCAGGTCATATCGTTCGAAAGCTTGGGCGGCGTCGTAGGCGTCTTCGTCGGGATGGAAGGACACTGGATCGGTTGCCATGACCTCAGCGACTTTCTTTTCCGGGTCGTTCACCAGCAAACGCTTGATAGGCAACACGCCCTTGAGGATACCCTCGTAGTCGACCACGAACAGCTTGTCGGTGTGGTTAGGCAGCTCCTTGAGGCGGCGCAGATAACGCAGCACCACTTCGAGGCTGACGTCTTCGCGGATGGTAACCATCTCGAAGTCCATCAGCGCACCGACCTGCTCCTCGTCGTAGCTCAAGGCCGAGCGCACGCGCTCGCGCTGCTGAGCATCGAGGCTTTCCATCAGTTCGTGGACGACGTCACGCGGCAGTTCTGGCGCCAGGTCAGCCAGCTCGTCGGCATCCATTTCCTTGGCCGCAGCCAGGAGCTCGTGATCGTCCATGTCGGCGATCAGCGATTGACGAACAGAATCGGATACTTCGAGGAGAATGTCGCCATCGCGATCCGAGCGTACCAGCTGCCAGACCGTCAAGCGGTCCTGCAGGGGCAAGGCTTCGAGGATGTAGGCGATGTCTGCCGGGTGCAGGTCGTCGAGCTTGCGCTGCAATTCGACCAAGTTCTGGCGATGGACGAGGTTTTCTACCAGGTCGTTGTGCTGACCTTCCTGGCGATGGGTCAGGTCTTCGACAACACGCTGGCGCTGCAGCAGTTCTACCACCTGGGCCAGGCGGTCCTGCAAGCTCTCTTGCGCTTTCTTTACTTCTACTTCAGTCATAGGCGAACTCCACTCCCAGCAGCGGAGCACGCCGGGAGAATCAATCAGTCAGATCTAGCTGTAAGAATCTTGTTAAGGAGTAACTACTGGGTAAGTCCATGGTGGTTTTCCACAAGCCCCGGCGGGGCTGACGGGCGCAATCATACACTGCCTGAGCGGTCAGATCGCCTAAATTTTTGGCTAGAACAATCGTTTGCGTGGTAAAGCTAGGACAACGCTCGAAGCCATCAGTGCGACGGCAGGCGAACCACAAAAAACACATCTGCCGCGCAAATATCTTTTGCAGTGGTTTCTGTGCAGTCTAGCCAGCCAAGGTTGACAGAGTCGTGAAGCAGAAAGCAAAAAGCCCGCTCATTTGAGCGGGCTTTCTGATGATATGGCGGACTCAGCAGGATTCGAACCTGCGACCGCTCGGTTCGTAGCCGAGTACTCTATCCAGCTGAGCTATGAGTCCGTGGTGGCAGTTTTAAACCAGATACCGCTGGTGAGTGAAGCAACTTTGCTAGCAAAGCCACTTCAGAAGTGGCGGACTCAGCAGGATTCGAACCTGCGACCGCTCGGTTCGTAGCCGAGTACTCTATCCAGCTGAGCTATGAGTCCGTGTTGGCAGTTTTAGACCAGATACCGCTGGTGAGTGAGGCGACTTTGCTAGCAAAGCCACCTCAAAAGTGGCGGACTCAGCAGGATTCGAACCTGCGACCGCTCGGTTCGTAGCCGAGTACTCTATCCAGCTGAGCTATGAGTCCGTCTTGGTAGTTTTAGACCAGATTACCACTGGTGGTTTGAAGCAGCCTTAAAAAGCAAAGCCACTTCAAAAGTGGCGGACTCAGCAGGATTCGAACCTGCGACCGCTCGGTTCGTAGCCGAGTACTCTATCCAGCTGAGCTATGAGTCCGTGTCTTGCCGCGCATGATAGTTCGCTGAAACATTTTTGCAAGAACTTTTTCGTTTAACTTCAACGACTTAGCGTTCCTACCGTTTACAGCGCCCTACGCAAATAATGGCGGTGAAGGGGGGATTCGAACCCCCGATACCCTTATGAGGTATACTCCCTTAGCAGGGGAGCGCCTTCGGCCACTCGGCCACCTCACCGCAACACGAGGCGAATATTAAACAGGCTCTTCCTCGTTTGCAACCCTTTTTTTGAAAAAAACTTCAAAAAAATTAAAGGCTTGGCTCCTCGTCCTTCTCTTTCTTGATCCGCAGGTAGATTTCTTCGCGGTGTACGGCCACTTCTTTAGGGGCGCTGACGCCGATACGCACCTGGTTGCCTTTGACGCCGAGCACCGTCACGGTGATCTCGCCGTCTCCAATGATCAGGCTCTCGGCGCACCGACGAGTCAGAATCAACATAGCTTTCTCCTTACGCAAAACATTCAGGGATACAGTCTTGGGATGTCAGGCCGTTTGCGGGGTTTACCCCATCGCGCCTGGTCGACCGCCCCGCCGGCAGGACAGGGCCTGCGTGGCGATCAGAAACGCGAAGGGCGCGGCTTGGCCGCGCCCTCCCGGCAACGCCTTACTCGCCCTGTCGGGCAGCAGCGTCGAGCTCGAACGCGGTGTGCAACGCACGCACGGCCAGTTCCAGGTACTTCTCTTCGATGACCACCGAAACCTTGATCTCGGAAGTGGAGATCATCTGGATGTTGATGCTCTCCTTGGCCAACGCTTCGAACATGCGGCTGGCAACACCGGCATGGGAGCGCATGCCAACGCCCACAATTGAAACCTTGGCGATCTTGGTATCGCCGATCACTTCACGGGCACCGATCTCACGGGCAGTGTTTTCCAGCACGCTATGGGCCTTCTCGTACTCGTTGCGGTGTACGGTGAAGGTGAAGTCGGTGGTGTTATCGTGCGAAACGTTCTGCACGATCATGTCCACTTCGATGTTCGCGGCGCTGATCGGGCCGAGGATCTTGAAGGCAACGCCTGGGGTATCAGGCACGCCACGAATGGTCAGCTTGGCCTCATCACGGTTGAAGGCGATACCGGAAATGATCGGCTGTTCCATGGATTCCTCTTCATCAATGGTAATGAGGGTGCCTGGACCCTCCTTGAAGCTGTGCAGCACGCGCAGCGGAACGTTGTATTTACCGGCAAATTCCACCGAGCGGATCTGCAGCACCTTGGAGCCGAGGCTGGCCATTTCCAGCATCTCTTCGAAGGTGATCTTTTCCAGGCGGCGGGCCTGGGGCACAACGCGCGGGTCGGTGGTGTAGACGCCATCGACGTCGGTATAGATCTGGCACTCGTCAGCCTTGAGCGCAGCCGCCAGGGCCACACCTGTGGTGTCAGAGCCACCACGACCCAGGGTGGTGATGCTGCCGTGCTCGTCGACACCTTGGAAACCGGCTACCACGACCACACGGCCTTGCTTGAGGTCGGCACGGATCTTTTGGTCGTCGATCTGCAAGATACGCGCTTTGTTGTGCGCGCTGTCGGTGAGGATGCGCACTTGGTTGCCGGTGTAGGACACCGCTGGCACACCACGCTTGATCAAGGCCATGGTCAGCAGCGCGATGGTCACCTGCTCACCGGTCGAGACGATCACATCCAGCTCGCGCGGAACCGGCTGATCGGTAATCTGCTTGGCCAGATCGATCAGACGATTGGTTTCACCGCTCATGGCCGACAGGACAACCACCAGGTCGTCGCCCGCTTCACGGTGTTTCTTGACCTTTTCGGCAACCTGCTCGATCCGCTCGATGGATCCGACAGAGGTGCCGCCAAATTTCTGTACGATCAACGCCATTTCAATGGTGCCTCAGCCCATACAGGGCCCCAAAAAAACCATCCAACATGAAGGAGCGGCCGACTAGACCAGCCGCCCCATCATCTCAAAGTCCCTGCTCTGCGAATGGCACGGCCAGCGCCAGGGCCTGGTCCAGTGCAGCGACGTCGACGCCACCACCCTGAGCCATATCCGGACGCCCGCCGCCCTTGCCGCCCACTGCCGCAGCGGCTTGTTTCATCAGGTCACCAGCCTTGAGTTGGCTGGAGAGGTCCTTGGTCACGCCGGCCACCAGCACGACCTTGCCCTCATGCTCGCTGCCCAGCAGGATCACTGCGTGGCCGAGCTTGTTCTTCAGCTGATCGACCAGGGCCAGCAAGGCCTTGCCATCCTGCCCATCCAGGCGGGCAGCAAGCACCTTGGCACCCTTGACCTCAACGGCCGCACTGGAGAGATCGTCCCCTGCGGCGCTGGCGGCCTTGGCCTGCAGCTGCTCGAGCTGCTTTTCCAACTGGCGATTGCGCTCGAGCACAGCCGACAGCTTGTCGATCAGGTTGTCACGGTTGCCTTTGACCAACTGCGCAGCTTCCTTGACCTGCTCTTCGGCAGCGTTCAGGTAGGCCAGTGCAGCGGCGCCGGTCACCGCTTCGATACGGCGTACGCCCGAGGCCACGCCGCCTTCGCTGATGATCTTGAACAGGCTGATGTCGCCGGTGCGCTTGGCGTGGATACCGCCGCACAGCTCGACGGAGAAGTCGCCACCCATGCTCAGCACACGGACGGTATCGCCGTACTTCTCGCCGAACAGCGCCATGGCGCCTTTGGCCTTGGCGGTCTCGATGTCGGTCAGCTCGGTTTCGATCGGCGTGTTGTTGCGCACTTCACGGTTGACGATCTCTTCCAAGGCCTTGATCTGCGCTGGCGTTACGGCTTCGAAGTGGCTGAAGTCAAAGCGCAGGCGCTGGCTGTCGACCAGCGAGCCCTTCTGCTGCACATGCTCGCCCAGCACTTGACGCAGGGCTTCGTGCAGCAGGTGAGTGGCCGAGTGGTTCAGCGAGGTCGCGTGCTGCACTTGGGCATCGACCTTGGCCTGCACCGGCGAGCCGATAACCAGCGCCCCGCTGGCGACCACGCCGTGATGCAGGAAGGCACCACCGGTTTTGGTGGTATCGCGCACGTCAAACCGCGCAGCACCGGCCTGCAGGTAACCTGTATCACCGATCTGGCCGCCGGATTCGGCGTAGAACGGTGTGCGATCGAGCACCACCACGCCCTGCTCGCCTTCACCCAACTGATCGACCGACTGGCCGTCCTTGTAAAGGGCGATGATCTTGCCCTGGGCTTCGGTGGCCTCGTAACCGAGAAACTCGGTAGCGCTGTCGACCTTCACCAGGCTGTTGTAATCCATACCAAAGGCACTGGCAGAGCGGGCACGCTCACGCTGGGCCTGCATTTCGCGCTCGAAGCCCGCTTCGTCGATGGTCAGCTCGCGCTCGCGGGCGATATCGGCGGTCAGGTCCATTGGGAAGCCATAGGTGTCGTACAGCTTGAACACCACATCGCCCGGCACTATGTTGCCCTGAAGTTGAGCCAAGTCCTGCTCGAGAATACGCAGGCCCTGCTCAAGGGTCTTGGCGAACTGCTCTTCTTCGGCTTTGAGTACGCGCTCGATGTGCGCCTGCTGGCTGTTCAGCTCTGGGAAGGCCTGGCCCATCTCGGCCACAAGGGCGGCGACGATCTGGTAGAAGAAGCTGCCCTTGGCACCAAGCTTGTTGCCGTGGCGGCAAGCGCGGCGAATGATACGGCGCAGTACATAACCGCGGCCTTCGTTGGACGGCAGTACGCCGTCGGCAATCAGGAAGCCGCAGGAGCGGATGTGGTCGGCAACCACTTTCAGCGAAGCCTGGCCATCGTTGCTGCAGCCGATGGCCTTGGCTGCGGCAGCCAACAGGTTCTGGAACAGGTCGATCTCATAGTTCGAGTGCACGTGCTGCATGACCGCACTGATGCGCTCAAGGCCCATACCGGTGTCGACAGACGGAGCAGGCAGCGGGTGCAGCACGCCATCGGCGGTGCGGTTGAACTGCATGAAGACGTTGTTCCAGATCTCGATGTAGCGATCGCCGTCTTCTTCCGGCGAGCCAGGAGGGCCGCCCCAGATGTCGGCGCCGTGATCGTAGAAGATCTCGGTGCAAGGGCCACACGGGCCGGTGTCACCCATGGTCCAGAAGTTATCCGAGGCGTACGGTGCACCTTTGTTGTCGCCGATACGCACCATACGCTCGGCTGGCACGCCAACTTCCTTGGTCCAGATGTCGTAGGCTTCGTCGTCAGAGGCATAGACCGTGACCCAAAGCTTCTCTTTGGGCAGGTTCAGCCATTTGTCGGAGGTCAGGAAAGTCCAGGCGAAGGTGATCGCATCACGCTTGAAATAATCACCAAAGCTGAAGTTGCCCAGCATTTCGAAGAACGTGTGGTGGCGCGCGGTGTAGCCGACGTTTTCCAGGTCGTTGTGCTTGCCACCGGCACGCACGCACTTCTGGCTGCTGACAGCGCGGGTATAAGCACGCTTCTCGGCACCGAGGAAGCAGTCCTTGAACTGGTTCATGCCAGCGTTGGTGAACAGCAGGGTCGGGTCGTTGTTCGGGATCAGCGAACTGGAGGCGACTCGGGTATGGCCCTGCTCTTCGAAGAAGCGAAGGAAGGCTTCACGGATTTCTGCGCTTTTCATAGGTTCTTCCACGGAAACGGCGGCCCTTGGGGGCAAACACGTCGACGAAACGACGGCAAAGGGCCGCATTATATCGGTCCTGCAAACTCGGTGCAGTGTGTTTATGCGATAGAAAGCGTCGATTGGACGGCTTTTACGGCGCTTGCAAACGAAAAAGACATGACCGGATGCTAAATGCAGCCTTTCGCTACTGGCAAGCCAATTACCGCCCAAGGGAAGGGAAAATGGAACAGGCGGTGAATTAAAAGGTTTTCATGAGCACCTGACGCTCAGGCCAGCTCGCCTGTTCGCGGTGAACCCGCTTGCACACGCTTGAATGGAAACGGGCCCGCGAACAAGACAGAGCCTTACTCAGCCCAGACGCTGGCCCGAGTCTGGCACGATCAGGATCCCGGCGCGCAGGCCATTCTTGACTTTGGGATTGGGGAAAATGATGCGTGCCCCCTCCTCCTCGACCACCCAGCGCGTTTCCGCCAGATCCTCGGCCAGCAGATAGCCCTTGCTCAGCTCGGCGAAGTTTTCGATGTCTGCTGGCAGGTGCAGGTGGAAGCTGTCGCTGTGCTTGATGATCTCGCGCGCCACGCTGAACAGCTTCAGGCCGTCCAGAGCATCATCGACCTCGGGCTCGGTACCTTCGATGATACGAATCAACCGCTGCTCGAGCTTATCGAGATTGACCTGCTCGTTCTGCCCGAACGGCCGTGCCTTGCCAAGCTCCAGCGTAAAGGCTTCGGCATCCAATTGCTCATAGGTGAAGGCACTGAAGGTGATCGACGACTTGCTCTGCAACAGCACGGCCTCCATGCCGGCTGCCGCCAGGCGGGCCAGCTCACGCCGTGAGTGTTTGCGCCCCTCTTTGAAGGGGTACAGCGCGAACTGCTCTATCTTCGATCCGCGGATGGCCGTATGCAGGTCGTAATGCAGGCGCCCGCGCTCAGGCTTGCTGAAAAATACTCGGGCAAATTGCTCAAGCTCAGCGGCACGCAGCGCCTCAAAACCACTGGAGAGCTCGTGACGACCGTTGAACAGGCGGTTGATGTCCTGTTCGATGAACCGCTCACCCTTGCGGATGGCGGCCGGGTTGCCAAACAGGAACAAAACCCGCGCGCGGGGCTTGATGGTGCTGTTGGCCACACCATGCAACAACCTTTCGAGCAGCTCGATCGGCGCTGTCTCATTGCCATGGATGCCCGCCGACAGCAGCAAGTCCAGCCCACAGTCCTCGCTTTCGGGAGGTCGCACTTCCAGCGCGCCCTCCCCCAGCCAGCGCAACCGCACGCCCTTGGGTGTCACTTGAGTCTTCTCAGCCGGCTCGTGATCGGTCAGGGTCAGCTCGAGCAATTTGCCAAGGGCAAGCATAGGCGCTTCCTTAGTGGTGGTGGCCGCAGTCAGGGCCATGGACATGGTCGTCATCTTCGCCGACCTCAGCCGGCTCCATTTCTAGCTGCAGGCTAACCAGATTGGTCGCCATCGGGCGCAGCAACAAGTTGGCGTATTCGGCATCGCCTTCCTCGACATCCACGCCGATCAACAGCTGGCCACGGCCATCCTGCTGGACCCAGATTTCCTTGCCTTGCCAGACAATCGCAAAACGGGTGCAGGAGGTTTCCAGCTGGGTGCCGTCTACATCTTCAAGGATCAGGCGCAGGGCGTCGGTCATTACAAACTCTCTCTATCAAGGTTGGCGTTGGAACGGGTACACCGAGCCCAACTTCAGGATCTGGGTCAACTCATCCAGCGCGGTACGGCATTCCAGCAGCAGTTGCGGGTCGGCAAGATCCGCCTCGCCGAGGCGATCGCGGTAGTGCTTGTCCACCCACTGCAACAGCGTGTCGTACAACGGGGCGGTCATGATAACGCCTGGATTGACCGCCGCCAGTTCCGATTCTTTCAATGCCACGCGCAAACGCAAGCAAGCCGGGCCACCGCCATTTTGCATGCTCTGCTTGAGGTCGAATACCTTGACCTCCTTCACCGCACCGCTCTGGGCCGTTAGTTGGCCCAGGTAGGCCCAGACGCGCTCGTTGTTACGGCACTCTTCCGGCACTACCAGCATCATCGAACCATCCTCACGGCTGAGCAGCTGGCTGTTGAACAGGTAAGAACGCACTGCGTCCTCTACCGTCACCGCAGCGCGCGGCACACGGATCGCCTGGAAATTTCCACCCTTGCTGGCCAGTTTAGCCTGCAACTGGCCAAGCACAGCGTCGGTCTCGAGGAAAGCGTCTTCGTGATAGAACAGCACCTCACCGTTACCGACCGAGATCACATCATTGTGGAACACCCCTTGGTCGATCACGGCCGGGTTCTGTTGAGCGTAGACCACGCCGTCCTCGCTCAGGCCATGAAGCCTGGCCACGGCCTGGGAGGCCTCCAGGGTCTGGCGCGCAGGATAGTTCTGCGGCGAAGGATAGCGGCTGTCGAAGGCGCTGCGGCCATAGACGAAAAATTCGACACCGGCCTGACCGTAGTCACGACAGAAACGGGTGTGGTTGGCCGCCCCCTCATCGCCGAACTGAGCCACGGCAGGCAAGGCCTGGTGGTGAGCGAAATGCTGGTCGCTGTTGAACATCGCTGCTAGCACGCGACTGGTGGTGGGGTGCTCGATACTGCGGTGGAACTTGCAGTTGAGGTTGGCGGCAGTGAAGTGCACACGCCCATCCGCGGTGTCGGCACTGGGGCTGACGGTGGCGGCATTGGCCACCCACATGCTCGAAGCCGAGCAGCTGGCGACCAGCAGCGGCATGGCATCGCGAGCGGCACGTTGAATCACCTCGGCATCGCTGCCGCTGAAGCCGAGCTGGCGCAGGGCCGCCACATCCGGACGTTCCTGCGGTGCCAGCACACCTTGCTTGAAGCCCATGTCGGCCAGTGCTTTCATTTTGGCCAAGCCCTGGCGCGCGGCTTCACGGGGGTTGGACCCTTGCTGGCTGTTGCTCTGCGAAGCCACGTTACCGTAGGACAGGCCGCCGTAGTTGTGGGTTGGCCCCACCAGGCCATCAAAATTCACTTCATAGGATTTCATCGGCTAGGCTCCGTGACCTGTTGTTATAGGGTGACGCCCGGCGTCAGGGTCGCCGGCAGGGCAAGGCTGGCAGTCTCCAGCGAAGCCACGGGGTAAGCGCAGTAATCGGCTGCGTAATAAGCACTGGCGCGGTGGTTGCCACTGGCACCCACGCCGCCGAAAGGCGCACTGCTGGCGGCGCCCGTCAGTTGCTTGTTCCAATTGACGATGCCAGCGCGGCTTCGCAGCCAGAAGTACTGATAGCGGGCACGGGAATCGGATAACAGGCCGGCGGCCAGGCCATACTGGGTGTTGTTGGCCTCGTCGATGGCGGCATCGAAGTCGGCGTAGCGGATCACCTGCAGCAATGGGCCGAAGAACTCTTCGTCCGGGCGTTGGGCCACGGCGCTGACATCGACGATGCCAGGGGTCAGCAAGGCGGCGTCGGCCTGGGGCTGGGTCATTGCCAATAGCGCGACGCCCCCCTTAGCCAGCAATTGGGCCTGAGCCGCCATCAGCGCTTGTGCAGCTTGCAGCGAGATCACCGAGCCCATGAAGGGTGCCGGGTCCTGATCGAAGGCGCCAACCGTGATGCTTCGGCAGACCTCGACCAGCCGTGCGAGCAGCGCATCGCCCCAGCCCCCTTGCGGCACCAGCAGACGGCGGGCGCAGGTGCAACGTTGGCCAGCAGAGATGAATGCCGACTGGATGATGGTGTACACCGCAGCATCGAGGTCCTTGACCTCATCAACCACCAATGGGTTGTTACCCCCCATCTCAAGCGCCAGGATCTTGTCCGGGCGGCCGGCGAACTGCTGGTGCAGCAGGTTGCCAGTGCGGCTGGAGCCGGTGAAGAACAAGCCGTCGATACCGGTGTTGGCAGCCAGCGCCACGCCCGTGTCGCGCGCCCCCTGCACCAGATTGAGGACACCCGCCGGCAGGCCTGCGGCGATCCAGCAGTTGACCGTCAGCTCGGCGACTTTGGGGGTCAGCTCGCTTGGTTTGAACACCACGCAGTTACCCGCCAGCAGCGCCGGCACGATGTGGCCATTAGGCAGGTGCCCTGGGAAATTATAGGGCCCGAACACGGCCACCACGCCATGTGGCTTGTGCCGCAGCACGGCTGTTGCATCGGCCAGCGGGCCGCTTTTCTCGCCGGTACGCTCTCGGTAGCTCTGCACTGAGATCGCCACCTTGTTGATCATACTGGTCACTTCGGTGGCCGACTCCCAGAGGGGCTTGCCGGTTTCTTCACCAATGCAGTGAGCCAACGCCTGGGCATGCAGTTTGAGCTGTTCGGCGAACTTTTCCAGCAGATCGATGCGCGCCTCCAGGCTCAGTTGCGCCCAGGCCGGGAAAGCCTGGCGGGCAGCCCTGACCGCAGCGTCGACCTGGCCGGCGTCGGCGCCTTGCCCTTGCCAGACCAGCGCCTGGGTGACCGGGTTGAGCGACTGCAGAGCTTCCCCCTGGCCTGCCAGCCAGCTGCCTGCGATGAAATGCGTGGTCATTTATTGGGCCTCCCGGCTTGCCGACAGCGGTACCGCGCGCACGTTGTCACCAGCCCCCATACGCAGGCGCTTGGCGGTGAGCGGGTCAACCACCAGGGTGCCGGCGGCCAGACGTGCCGGCGCAGCGGTGATACGGCAGTCGTCGCGCTTGCGGTTGTGAATGATGTAAGGCGTTGCGTCATCGCCAGGCGTGCCTACGGCCAGCACCAGGGTCTGGCTGTCGCGCACCGCACGGATCCTTGAGGTTTCGCACTCTATGGCCGGCCCTGCATCAAAGATGTCGACATAGCCCTGATAGCTGAAGCCTTCCTGCTTGAGCATCGCCAGGGCAGGCTCGGTGTTGGTGTGCACGCGGCCGATGACACTGCGCGCGGCCTCGGACAGGAAACAGGTATAGAGCGGGAATTTAGGCATCAGCTCGGCAATGAACGACTTGTTGCCCACGCCGGTGAGGTAGTCAGCCTGGCTGAACTCCATCTTGAAGAAATGCCGGCCCAGGCTTTCCCAGAATGGCGAGCGGCCTTGCTCATCGGACATGCCGCGCATTTCGGCGATGATCTTGTTGCCGAACAGTTCAGGGAATTCGGCAATGAACAGCATGCGAGCACGGGACAGCAGGCGCCCGTTGAGGCCACAGCGGTGATCGCTGCGCAGGAACAGCGAGCACAGCTCGGAATTGCCGGTCAGGTCGTTGGCCAGGAAAAGCGTTGGGATTTCGCGGTAGATCTTCAATTCCTGGGAGGCGCTGACCGTCAGGCCTACCCGGTAGTTGTACCACGGCTCGCGAAGCCCCACGGCCCCGGCGATGGCGCTTATGCCGACCACCAAGCCCTCGTCGTTCTCCAGCACGAACAGGTAATCGGTGTCACCCCGCTCGGCTTCGCCACGGAAGCTCTTTTCCGCCCAACCGACACGGTGGGCAAGGCGCTCTTCATTGGCCGGCAGGGTCGTGAGCCCAGTCATGCCGGTGCTGCGTGCCAACTCGATCAGCGCGGGAAGGTCGCTGCTGCGTACGGGACGAACGATCATGCTATCTCCTTGTGCGGCGACCAGTGCCTGCCGCGAAACTCACTGTTGCAGCCCAGCCCTGTCTCAGGCTGCGACCAACCGCACGCTGGCGCCTTCGCCGACACCCAAGGCTTCGGCCGCTTCACTGCTCAAGCTGACCGGCTTGCCTGGCACCCAGTCCAGCTCCAGCAGCACGGCGCGATAGTCCTGAAGCTGGCCATTGCAAACCAGATAATGGCGCCCTCCTTTGACGGGGGTATCGTCCACCTTCACTGGCACCACGCGGCTTTGGGCGATAGAGCGAATACCCGAGGTTCGAGCATGGAGGGTTGGCCCGCCGTCGAAAATATCGATGTAGTGCTCAGTCTCGAAACCCTCCCGCATCAGGATATCGAAGGTGATCTGCGCACGCGGGTGCACCTGGCCCATCGCCTCCTGCGCCGCATCGGGCAACAACGGCACATAGATGGGGTAATTGGGCATCAGTTCGGCAAGAAAGGTGCGGCTCTTGAGCCCGCACAAACGCTCGGCTTCGGCGTAGTTGAGGTCGAAGAAATTGCGCCCGATGGAGTCCCAGAACGGCGACTCGCCCTGCTCATCGCTATAGCCGACGATCTCGGTAACCACCGAATCGGCGAAGCGCTCCGGGTGCGAGGCCATGAATAACAGGCGGCCCCGGGAGTTGAGTTCGGCCCAGCCACTGTCGACCAACTCAGGCAGCACATAGAAACTGGTCAGCAAGCTGTTGCCTGTGAGGTCATGGCACAGCGACAGCACATGGATCTTGTTGTGGATCTTCAGCTCTCGCGAGGCATGGACGAACGTCTCGTTGCGAAAACTGTAAAAAGGCTCGGAATAGCCCGCCGAAGCAACGATGGCCGAGCAGCCTGCAAGCTTGCCGGTGGCGCTGTCCTCGAGCACGAAGAAGTAGCTCTCTTCGCCATTGAAACTGACTTCGGCGGCGAATGAAGTTTCCGACGCGGCAATCTTGTCGCCAAGGCGAGCAGCGTCGTCCGGCAGCGAGGTGACACCAACGGGGCTGTCGGCAGCCATGCGCTGCACTTCGTTCAGGTCAGCCATTTGCGCGGGGCGCATCACCAGCATGGTGTCACTCCTTTGGAAAAACGGGCCATTGAAAAGGCACGGAAAAACCGCGGGCGCAAAGCACCCGCGCAGAAATTCGTCTTCACCTGCCCGGCGCCGGGGCTGACCGGGCAGTGAAAGGACCGCGGGCTGATCAGCCCTTGGTCAGTTGCGCCACCGCGCGCTCGAAGCGGTCCAAGCCTTCGTCGATATCGGCGTCCTCGACCACCAGGCTTGGCGCGAAGCGGACCACGTCAGGCCCTGCCTGCAGCACCATCACGCCTTCTTTCTCAGCAGCATTGAGCACGTCCTTGGCCTTGCCCTGCCAAGCGTCACTCAGCACACAACCGATCAGCAGGCCGACCCCACGCACTTGGCGGAACAGCCCGTACTGCTGGCCGATCTGCTCCAGGCGGGCCTTGAATCGCTCATGCTTGGCCTTGACGCCCGCCAGGGTCTGCGGGGTGTTGACCACGTCCAGCACGGCGCAGGCAACGGCGCAGCCGAGCGGATTGCCACCGTAGGTGGTGCCATGGGTGCCGACAGCCAGGTGCTTGGCAATGTCGGAAGTGGTCAGCATGGCGCCGATTGGGAAGCCGCCGCCCAAGCTTTTGGCGCTGGTCAGGATGTCCGGAGTCACGCCGTAATGTTGGTAGGCGTACAACGAGCCGGTGCGGCCCACACCGGTCTGCACTTCATCGAAAATCAGCAGGGCGTTGTGCTCGTCGCAAAGCTTGCGCGCGCCTTCCAGGTACGCCTTGTCAGCCGGTACCACGCCGCTTTCGCCCTGGATCGGTTCGATCACCACAGCGCAGGTCTTGTCGGAGATCTGAGCCTTCAGCGCCTCCAGATCGTTGTAGGGCACATGGCTGATGCCAGTGATCTTCGGGCCGAAGCCATCGGAGTACTTTGGCTGCCCGCCGACACTGACGGTGAACAGGGTGCGGCCGTGGAAGCTGTTAACGGTGGCAATGATTTCGTGCTTATCGGGGCCGAAGCGGTCGTGGGCGACCCGGCGCGCCAGTTTGAAGGCAGCCTCGTTGGACTCAGCGCCAGAGTTGCAGAAGAACGCACGGTCAGCGAAGGTGGCCTCGACCAGCTTGTGCGCCAGGCGCAGTGCAGGCTCGTTGGTGAAAACGTTGGAGACGTGCCAGAGGGTATTGGCCTGTTCTGTCAGAGCCTTGACCAGCGCCGGATGGCAGTGGCCCAAGGCATTGACCGCGATGCCGCCAGCAAAGTCGATGAGCTCGCGGCCCGACTGGTCCCAAACTCGGGAACCCTCGCCTCGCACAGGAATGAAGGCCGCCGGAGAATAGTTGGGGACCATCACCTGGTCGAAATCGGCACGTAGCACCGGGGCTTGCTCAACGGACATCTGAGTCTCCTGAAGAGGAACGCTGGCCTGGAAGTGGCGAGCGATGGGGGGATTGTAAGGACTGATCCGCGCCTGTCCTTGCGGCCAAGCGACAACTTGTTACAGCGCAAAACCCAGTTTCACCAAGGATTTCGGCAATGCGACAAACACTGTCGCAATAGCGCAGTGTACGGGAGAGAGGGAGCTGGGTGAACGGGTGTTCACAGGCAATTCAGGGCGCAGCAGCGGGCGCACATCGTTGTTGTGGTGTTGTGGCGTAAATCGAGCGCCGCCCGCGCGGCGCATCGCGAGCTGCGCTCGCTCCTACGTTTGTTTCAGGCCAGTAACGCCTGTGGCAGCCGCGCGCGACCGCCTGGTTCATACGACGCTATTTCGCGCCATGCCCCAGAGCGTCCGCGCACAAATCCCCCAGGATAAATTGGCCCGAAACAAACGTAGGAGCGAGCGCAGCTCGCGATGCGCCGCGCGGGCGGCGCTCGATTTGCGCACCACCATCAAACCCAAGCCATGCACCCAGGCCCAACCCCGTAGCTCAGCCCTTCTCAGCCGGCGCCGAGCTCAGTTCGAACGGGCTACTACTGCGCCGCTGGTTGCGATCTTCCCGCGGCGTTGCGCCAAAGAAGTTGCGATAAGCACTGGAGAAATGCGGCCCCGACGAAAAACCACAGGACAGCCCGATCTGGATGATCGACTTGCTGGTCTGCATCAGCATTTGCCGCGCCTTGTTCAACCGCAATTCCAGGTAATACTGGCTCGGCACGCGGTTCAGATACTGTTTGAAGATGCGCTCCAGCTGCCGGCGCGATACGCACACATGCTGGGCAATTTCATCCGTGGTCAGCGGTTCCTCGATGTTGGCCTCCATCAGCAAAACCGCCTGAGTGAGCTTCGGATGGCTTGAGCCCAGGCGGTTCTGCAGCGGAATACGCTGGCGCTCACCACCTTCACGAATACGCTCGACCACCAGTTCCTCGGACACCGCCCCTGCAAGCTCCGCCCCATGGTCGCGGGCCAGCACTGCCAGCAACAAATCGGTCACCGCCATGCCACCGCAGGCTGTCAAACGATCGCGATCCCAGTCGAACAGATGGCTGGTGGCAATGACCTTGGGAAAGCGCTCGGCAAAGTCGTCCTGCCAGCGCCAGTGCACCGCCGCGCGGTAACCGTCGAGCAGGCCCAGCATGGCCAGCGGATACACGCCCGCGGACAGCCCGCCGATCATGCAGCCACTGCGCGCCAACTGCTTGAGCGCTGCTGACAGCGTCGGGCCCACAGCCTGAGGCAAATCGTCAGCCAGCAAGAATAACTTGCTGCACCCCTCCAGCCGCCCGCTCCACGGCTCGCCAGGCAAGCGCCAAGCGCCCTCTGCGACAGGCTCGGCCTGGAGAAACGCAATCTCATAGACCACATCCGGATGCACCCGCTGAGCCACCAGCAACACTTCCTCTGCCAGCGCCAGGGTCAAGGGCTTGGTGCTAGGCCAGATGAGAAAACCAATTCGCTGGGTGGTCATAGGGTGCTGTCCGAAACCTGGTTCGTTCGAGTCTGTAACGCAGGGTCAGGCTGCGCTTGCTGCGCAGCATGCCCTATTCTGGTGCAAAGAGGCAGTGTTTACTTCAGGCTACCGGAGAGAAACTGCTTGAGCCGCTCCGATTGCGGGTTGGCCAGCACTTCACGCGGGCAGCCGGTTTCCTCGACCAAGCCTTTGTGCAGGAACACCAACTGGTTGGACACCTCGCGGGCAAAACCCATTTCGTGGGTCACAACTACCATGGTCCGGCCCTCCTGGGCCAAGGCCTGCATGACCTTGAGCACATCACCAACCAGCTCAGGGTCGAGCGCCGAGGTGGGCTCGTCGAACAACATGACCTCAGGCTCCATGGCCAACGCCCGGGCAATGGCCACGCGCTGCTGCTCGCCACCTGACATATGGCCAGGGAAGGCGTCCTTGCGGTGAGCAACGCCCACCTTGGCCAGGTAGTGCTCGGCCTTTTCCAACGCCTCTTTCTTGTTCACCCCCAACACATGCACCGGCGCTTCGATGATGTTTTCAAGGGCGGTCATGTGCGACCACAGGTTGAAATGTTGGAACACCATCGACAGGCGCGAACGCATGCGCTGCAACTGACGCGGGTCGCTGGCTTTGAGCGCTCCGTCCTTGCCAGGGGTCAGCTTGAGCTCTTCGTTGTTGAGCAGGATCTTGCCGGCATGGGGCTGCTCCAGCAGGTTGATGCAGCGCAGGAACGTCGACTTGCCCGAACCGCTCGAGCCGATGATGCTGATCACGTCGCCAGCCTTGGCTGCCAGGGACACGCCCTTGAGCACTTCATGGCTGCCGTAGCGCTTGTGCAGGTCTTGGACTTGAAGTTTGTACATACTGTCGGTTCTCACAGAGCGGTCAGTGCTTGCGCGGCGCCAGGTAGCCGAGCCAACGGCGTTCGGCCATCTTGAACAGGCGCACGAGGATGAAGGTCAGGCACAGGTAGAACACGCCCGCCGTGATGTAGGCCTCGAAAGGCAGGTAATACTGAGCATTGACCGTGCGTGCCGCACCGGTGATGTCGATCAAGGTGACGATCGAGGCCAGGCTGGTGGTCTGCAGCATCATGATCACTTCGTTGCTGTATTGCGGCAGCGCCCGGCGCAGCGCAGAAGGCAGCAGGATACGGCGGTACATTTTCATGCGCGACATGCCCATGGCTTTGGCCGCTTCGATTTCGCCATGGGGCGTGGCCTTGAGACTGCCGGCGATGATTTCGGCCGTGTAGGCACTGGTGTTGATGGCGAACGCCAGGCATGCGCAGAAAGTGGCACTGGACAGCCACGGCCAGAAGATACTCGCGCGCACCGCCTCGAACTGAGCCAGCCCGTAGTAGATCAGGAACAACTGCACCAGCATCGGCGTGCCACGGATCACATAGGTATACAGCCAGGCACTGACGTTAACCAAAGGCTGCTTGGAGACACGCATCAGGCCCAGCGGAATGGCCGCCAACAGGCCGAACAGCAGCGACAGCGCCAGCAGCTTGAGCGTGGTCAGCAGGCCGCCCAGATACAGTGGCATCGCCTCCCAGACAACGTTGTAGTCGAAGATCATAGTTCAGCCACCTTGACGCCCGCCGAGTAGCGGCGCTCCAGATACTTCAGCGCCAGCAGCGAAACACTGGTAATCACCAGGTACAACGCCGCTACGGCCAGGAAGAAGGTGAAAGGTTCACGAGTGGCATCAGCCGCCTGCTTGGCCTTGAACATCATGTCCTGCAGGCCCACTACCGAAATCAGCGCCGTGGCCTTGGTCAGCACCAACCAGTTGTTGGTGAAGCCTGGAATGGCCAGGCGGATCATCTGCGGCACCTGGATGCGGAAGAACACCTGGCGCGCACTCATGCCATAGGCCACGCCGGCCTCGGCCTGGCCCTTAGGTATACCGAGGAACGCCCCGCGGAAGGTTTCCGACAGGTACGCACCAAAAATGAAGCCCAGCGTGCCGATACCGGCGATCAGCGGGTTCAGGTCGATGTAATCGTCGTAACCGAGCAATGGTGCCACTCGGTTGATGATGTCCTGGCCGCCATAAAAGATCAGCAGGATAAGGACCAGGTCAGGGATGCCACGGATCACCGTGGAATACAGATCCCCCAGCCAGGCCAGCCAGCGCACCGGCGACAGACGCAGGGCCACGCCGATCAGGCCAAGGACGATGGCCAGGGCCATCGACGACAGGGCGAGCTGCAGCGTCAGCCACGCCCCATCGAGGATGACTGCCCCATAGCCTTTCAACATGATTGGGATTCCTCAGGGCTTGGGAATGAAAAAATGGTGCAAACCTCAGAGCTTCTGCTGTTTGCACCATTGTACAGGTTGAACCCGACGTCTTAGTTCGAGTCTGGACCGTAGATGTCTAAGTCGGGGCCGAAGTACTTCTCCTCGATTTCTTTGTACTTGCCGTTGGCACGAATCGCATCGATGGCCTTGTTGATGCGCTCGCGGTTGGCGTCGTCGCCTTTGCGTACAGCGATGCCTACGCCGTCACCGAAGTACTTGACGTCGGTGAACGATGGGCCAACGAAAGCAAAGCCCTTGCCGGCCTTGGTATTGAGGAAGCCGTCTGCGAGCAGGGTCGCGTCTGCCACAGTGCCGTCCAGGCGACCGGCAGCGACGTCCAGGTAGATTTCGTTCTGAGTACCGTACGGCACGACAGTGGCGCCTTTGGGTGCCAGGACCTCTTTGGCGAAGCGGTCGTGGATCGAGCCACGCTGCACACCAATTTTCTTGCCCTTGAGCTCGTCCAGGCTCTCGCTCACGGCAGTGCCCTGCTTCATGACCAGGCGCGCCGGCGTCAGGTAGTAGCGCTTGGTGAAGTCCACCGACTTCTTACGGTCTTCGGTGATCGACATGGACGACAGGATGGCGTCGATCTTGCGCACTTTGAGCGCTGGGATCAGGCCGTCGAATTCTTGCTCGACCCAGGTGCACTTGGCTTTCATTTCTTCACACAAGGCATTGCCGATGTCGTAGTCAAAACCGGCGATGCTGCCATCAGGCTGCTTGAAGGCAAAAGGAGGGTAAGCCGCTTCGATACCGATTTTCAGCGGCTTTTCATCGGCTTGCGATACCAGGGAAAACACGGAAAGCGCCAGGGCGCCAAGCAGTGCGAGCTTCTTCATCAGGTAACTCCATCGGTACGGGGCAATACGAGGCAGGGGTAACAGCTGCCCGCTATGCGAATGGGTACAACGCGAGCCGCGCAGGTTTCGACCAAGGTCGCAGACCACGAGCGAGTGAGTGGCATTTTAACGACAGCCCGGTAGTCGATATTTCTTCAAAGCGACAACTAGTTACAGAAGCGCTTGAAATCGCGTCGAGCAATGTTGACAGCCGTTGCAAATCATGCAAGAGCTCGAGAGGAACAACCTATAAGCCAAGCAATTAACGGGCCTATTATTGGCAAACCCTTGCTTTACGGCAAGTGCAGCGTTTGACCTTACTGAAAAAGGCCGCCCGATTGCACCAGCAGCGGACAGACCTGTTTCCCGATGCCCCGATCCTGTGCGAAATCGGTGACAGAAGAGTTACCGATGAATGTCGGGTAACAGTGAAGCAAAAACCCCGCCGGCTGACCGAGCGGGGTTTGAGGTAGGTGGCTAAACCAGCGGGGCGGGCCTAACGAGCAAGCCCGTCAGCAGCCTCACTGGCCTGTTCGCGAGCGAACTCGCTCCCACCGGTCAGGCGATCGCCTCTGAGCGCTAAGTCAAGCCGAGGCCAGGTTCATCGCTTTGTGGGTGTCAATCAAATGCTGCACGACGCCTGGGTCTGCCAAGGTCGAGATATCACCCAGGCCATCATATTCAGCAGTGGCGATCTTGCGCAGAATACGGCGCATGATCTTACCCGAGCGGGTCTTCGGCAGCCCCGGTGCCCATTGGATGACGTCGGGCGACGCGATCGGGCCGATTTCCTTACGCACCCAGTTCTTGAGCTCCATGCGCAGTTGCTCGCTGGGTTCGACCCCGGCATTGAGGGTGACGTAGACATAGATGCCCTGCCCCTTGATATCGTGGGGCACACCCACCACAGCCGCTTCGGCGACCTTGGCATGGGCGACCATGGCGCTTTCGATTTCCGCAGTGCCCATGCGGTGACCGGAAACGTTGAGCACGTCGTCTACACGGCCGGTGATCCAGAAGTAGCCGTCTTCATCACGACGCGCACCATCGCCAGTGAAGTACATGCCGCGGAAGGTCTTGAAGTAGGTGTCGACGAAACGGTCGTGGTCGCCATACAGCGAACGCGACTGGCCCGGCCAGGAATCGAGGATTACCAGGTTGCCTTCGGCAGCGCCCTCGATAAGGTTGCCCAGGTTATCCACCAGCGCTGGCACCACGCCGAAGAACGGCCGCGTTGCCGAGCCAGGTTTGAGCGCCGTGGCCCCCGGCAGTGGGCTGATCAGCACGCCACCGGTTTCGGTTTGCCACCAGGTGTCGACTATTGGGCAACGCTCTTTGCCCACGGTCTTGTAATACCAATTCCAGGCCTCAGGGTTGATCGGCTCGCCGACCGAACCCAGAAGGCGCAAGCTGGAACCGTCAGCACCCGCAACCGCAGCCTGCCCTTCGGCCATCATGGCGCGAATGGCGGTCGGCGCCGTGTAGAGGATGTTGACCTTGTGCTTGTCGACAATTTTCGACACACGAGTGATATCGGGGTAGTTCGGTACGCCTTCGAACAACACGGTGGTGGCGCCGTTGGCCAACGGGCCGTAGACGATATAGCTGTGCCCAGTCACCCAGCCAACATCAGCCGTGCACCAGTAGACCTCGCCTGGGCGGTAGTCGAACACCCGCTCATGGGTCAGCGCGGCATACACCAGGTAACCGCCAGTGGTGTGCAGCACCCCCTTGGGTTTGCCGGTGGAGCCGGAGGTATAAAGAATGAACAGCGGCTCCTCGGCACCCATTTCCTTCGGTGCACAATGGCTGGAAGCGACTTTCATCAAGTCTTCGTACCAGATGTCGCGATGCTGGTGCCAGGCAATGTCACCACCGGTGCGCTTGCACACGATGATCTTCTGCACGCTGCTGGTTTCAGGGTTGGTCAGCGCCAGATCGACGTTGGCCTTCAGCGGTGTACGACGACCGCCTCGCACCCCCTCGTCAGCAGTGATCACCACCTTGGATTTGCAGTCGATGATGCGACCGGCCAGAGCCTCTGGCGAGAAGCCGCCGAACACGACCGAGTGAATGGCACCGATGCGGGCACAGGCCAACATGGCCACTACCGCTTCCGGGATCATCGGCATGTAGATGGTGACCACATCGCCACGATGGACATCCTGGCCGCGCAGGGCATTGGCGAATTTGCACACCTGCTCGTGCAGTTCGCGGTAGGTGATATTGCGGTGCTCGGAAGGGTCGTCGCCCTCCCAGATGATCGCCAATTGATCGCCGCGCTCTTCCAGGTGGCGGTCCAGGCAGTTTGAGGACACGTTGAGAGTGCCGTCGGCAAACCACTTGATGTCCACATGGTGGTCGTCGAAGGAGGTCTGCTTGACCTTGGTGAACGGCTTGATCCAGTCCAGGCGCTGGGCCTGCTCACGCCAGAAGCCGTCCGGGTTGATCACCGATTGCTGATACATGGCCTTGTAGGTGGCCTCGTCGGTCAGGGTAGTGGCCGCAACCTCGGGACGAACGGGATACAGTGGAGCCGCACTCATCTGTGATACCTCGGTGTAATAGTTGTTTTTGTATGGAACCGTTTGTAACTGTAACAGAGCTGGAAAAACCATACGACGATGGTAGTAGCGCAGGTAATCCCTTAACGGCCCGCACAGCAGCAGAGGCTCTAGCCCGCAGCTACTGGCCCGTCATAGTAGAAACCGAAGGATGCCGTTCAAGGGATTGTTACAGAATTTGGCAAAAGGCGAAAAAACTTTATCAAAACGCTATCTGTTTCCCTTAGTTAACCAGGCATAACATTGATCTCGCCAGCAACGGCAAAGCGATTAACTACAGGAAACAGCCCCCACGAAGGCAATTTGTTAATCCCGCTCTAATCCCGATAGTTGAAATTCAGTACTACTCGCGGCGTCACAAGCGCCGCGTGCCCCCTGACGACCTTAAACAGGTAAATTGAACATGAAAGCGTTACTGGTATTGGTACTCGGCGGCCTCTGCAGCACGGCGATGGCCGGCGAAACGAACACTGTCGAACAGATCCCGGTTGAGCAGTACACTTACTCCCAGCACCTGGATATCGCCCGCGTCATCTCCATGAGCGAAGTGCCAAACGTCTGCGAGGTGGTGCCCGCCCGCATGACCTATGAAGACTCCAATGGCCACAAGCACATCCTCGAATACCGCGTAATGGGCAACGGCTGCTCCAACGGCTGAAAACCCGAATCGGGGCCCAAATGGCCCCGTCGCGTGTCCGCCCGCTTCAACCTAGCCCCCCCTAAAAACTAATACGAGATTAAGTGAATTTTATTTAATCCAGCCCTTTGCCCCACGCCTAATCGGTGAACTTGCTTGCAATTGTCCTTTGACGACCCCCCCAGC